>JAVWUR010000014.1:0-32397 GCA_036667055.1 Oscillospiraceae bacterium | reverse complement strand
GTCTGTGCGATTAACTCCTGCGGCAGCTCAAATTTGTATGCATGGGTATTCATTAAATCATTCATTAAATCATTCATTAAATCAAATTCCTCTTATTACTAATTAATTTATAACTTATATATTATAGTTTATTTACACCATGAATTCAATAGATATATGTTGATATGCTCTAATTATTAGTGTACAATATCAATAGTTAATTTCCGCAACATTTAAAGGGGGATTTTAAATTATGAATAAGCAGCTTAAAATAGTTATAGGGCTTTGTATCTGCCTGTGCTTCATTGGCATTTCAGTTTGCTTTTTTAGCAGCAGCCCTGTCAATGGCTTTTCACGGCCGCAACCGGAAATACTCACTGCGCCGACTCCAACACCGGCTCCCACGGTAAAGCCAGCAGAAAAAGTTAGCTTTATAGCGGCCGGAGATAATTTAATACATGGTATGCTCTATCTTCAAGCTGCGGCAAGAGCCAACAATAATGGGTATGATTTTGGCTATCCTTACGAAAATATTGAGAGCTATATAAAGCAATTTGATATAAAGTTTATAAATCAAGAAACACTGGTAAATGATGCATTTGCTCCCTCAACCTACCCACAATTTTCCTCCCCCACTGCCCTTGGTGAAAGAATGATTGACGTTGGGTTTAATGTGTTTGGCACCAGTAATAATCATTCATATGACAAGGGTGAAGCGGGAATAAAATCCTCCCTTGAATTTTGGAACAGCAAAAGCGACGTCACCAATGTTGGCTTTTATACGGGAAATGATGACTATGACATAAAATATAGAACCGCCAACGGTATAAAAATGGCTTTCCTTGCTTACACCGCATATACCAATGGGCTTTCCATTTACGATGATACCTCTCCTTATGTGATTTTCGCCGACAATTATGAAGTTATTCAGCGGCAGATAAAAGCAGCTAAGGAAAACTCTGATATTGTAATCGTCTCCTGCCATTGGGGCGTTGAGGGAACAAACGATATATCTCAGCAGCAGAAAGACACTGCGTCAAAGCTAAGTGAATTTGGAGCAGATGTTATCATCGGCACTCACCCTCACGTAATTCAAACGGTAGAGGTCGTGAGCAATGAAGTCAATGACAATAAAACACTGGTTTGCTACTCTTTGGGTAACTTTATATCAGCACAATCCGCTGCAAATAATATGCTGGGCGGAATGTTTCAATTTGACATAGTAAAAACCTATACAGACCCCCAAGGAAGCTATGAAATAACCGTTGAAAATCCATACCTTGTGCCTATAATAACCCATTATGATTATAACTATTCAAATATCCGCAACTATCTACTAAAGGATTATACGCCTGAGCTGGCGAAAGCACACGGCGTACGAGCACTGGACGGCGGCTTTTCACTGGATAATATGGAATGGATAGTCAACAACTACATACCGCAGGAATATCTGCTCTATAAATAGCCCTAATAACCATTAATATAAAATACAGAACAATACCACAGTTAAGCAGTATTGTTCTGTTTTTTTTATAAAATATTTATCACAGACATCTGTAAGCAATGATTGTAACTGTCCCCTTGCCCTTGGTGCGTTTTATTTCATATTTTTGAGGAAAGCCCTTCAATAAATCCGGCAGCTTCGCAAAGCCGTATACCAAGGGGTTAAAGTCAGGTTTTGCTCTTTTCATATAGGCACCCGCAGCGCTTATATTTACAAAACCGGCACCATCTTGATATTTTTCATAGGCTATCTTTAATAGCTCATGCACATCATCAATGTTTATCTGTCTTGAGCTGTCCGTAATTTTAGACTTTGATTTTTCCGGTTCTGCAACATTTGCCACATCGGCAACCTTATCACTTGAAATTACCGTTGCATTTGAGCTTACCGATGCAATATATTCTATTAAAATAAATTCATCGCAAGCACTTCTGAAAGACGGTGGTGTTTTTTCCTCGCCCACACCGATGATGTAAGCGCCAGACTCCCTTAGCCTGATAGCAAGAGGGGTAAAATCGCTGTCGCTGGAAATCAGCACAAAGGCATCATAAATTTTTGTGGCAAGCAAATCCATGGCGTCAATTACCATGGCTATATCTGTGGCATTTTTGCCTATAGTGTACGCAAACTGCTGAACAGGCTTGATGGCGAGACGCTTCATCTCATCCTCCCAATTCTTTAAAATTGGCTTTTTCCAATCCCCATAAGCATTTTTTACTGTAATGCGCCCATAGGTGGATATTTCGTCCAAAACAGACTTCATCTTGGAAAGCTGGGCATTATCTGCGTCAATAAGCACTGCTATTTTCTTTAATTCTTCAATATCTTTCATTGTACCTCCTTAAAATTATAAATAAATATATTATCTCCCTGTAGTCAAAATTAAGCTACTGCCCTGCTAAAATGCATCGGTAATTATGTTTATTGTTCGTCCCTTTTCATTGATATAAACTTCTGCCACATCAAAACGTACAAAGGCATCGGACAACTCATATTCCTGCAAAAAAATTGACGCTGTAGTGCGTATTTTATGCTGTTTAGAGGGCGTTACTGCCTCTTTAGCCGCCATAAAATCCGCATTTTTGCGAGTTTTAACTTCCACAAATACAACGGTATCCCCCTTTTTTACAATTACATCTATCTCCCCAAATCGAGTGGTGTAATTGGTACAAAGTAGTTTATACCATTTTCTTTTATAGTATTTTGCCACAAGCTTTTCGCCTAGCTCACCGCTTAATTTTCTATCCATATAAGGTCATTTCTGTTTTTTAAAAATGTTTTTCTGTAAAAATTCGGAACACCATACTTTTCTAGCAGCTCATAATGTAATTTTGTGGGATATCCCTTGTGCTTATCAATAGCATATTGTGGATATTTCTCGTGAACCTTCAACATATATCGGTCACGGCTAACTTTTGCTAAAATTGATGCCGCAGCAATGGACATACTTTGACTGTCCCCTTTTATTATGGCTCTGCTCTCTATCGGCATATCGTTTGGCAGTTTATTGCCGTCTATAAGCACTAAATTCGGTGTAAGGTCAAGTTGCTTTACAGCCGTTTTCATTCCCAATAGTGTAGCATTTAGTATGTTAATTTCATCGATTTTCTTTTCATCTACAAAACATACACTATAGCTTTGGCAATTTTCAATGATAATATCGAAAAGCTGTTCCCGTTTTTTTGCAGATAGCTTTTTCGAGTCATTTATTCCATCGCAGATAAAACCGTCCTTTAACACAACGGCAGCACAGCAAACAGGTCCGCATAACGGGCCTCTACCTGCTTCATCAACTCCGCAAAGAATTGGGTAATCACTTTTTATAGCATTGTCATAATCAAGTAAAATTGACATATTATTCCGGTCTTTCCAGTGTTATTCTTCCAAGCTTGGAGCCACGGAATTCATCACACAGCATTATTGCCGCACGCTCGGTGTTCTCCACCCCACCTGGCAGCAGCATACCCCGCTTTTGAGCAATCTTGCAGAGTATATCGAAATTTTCAAGCTCTAAATCCGCTTGTGTAAGCTTGTATCTTTCCATGAGCATTTTAGGGTAAGTTCCCTTTAGCTGGTCTATCAAAGACACGGCAAGGGTTTCAATATCTAGAATTTGATCTCTTATGGATCCAATAAAAGCAAGGTTTGCGGCAATATTTTGATTGTCAAACTTTCTCCATAAGCACCCTGGCATATCCAGTAAATCGAAATTTTCAAAGGTTATCCATTGTTTGCCCCTTGTAACCCCAGGTCTATCTTCCACTCGTGCTCGCTGTGTGCCGGAAATACCATTGATGAAGGTGGATTTTCCTACGTTAGGTATACCCACCAGCATAGCTCTAATCTTAGTGCCTTCAATTCCTCTTGCCTGTCTGCGCACTAAAAGCTCCTGTAGCTCCTGCTCAATCTTCTGCTTTACACCGCTAAAGTCCTTGCCTGTCTTGGAATTTAAGGCAATTGCCCCTGTCTCGTGCTCCTTAAAATAAGCTATCCATTTTTTAGTGATTTCAGGGTCGGCAAGATCCTGCTTGTTTAAAATATATATTCTATTTTTATTTTTTATAATTTCTTCTATCTCGGGGTTTTTACTTGAAAATGGAATTCTGGCGTCAAGAAGAACGATGACAACATCTACATTTTTTATCTCTTTTTCCATTAAACGCAAGGTTTTCATCATGTGCCCGGGGAACCAGTGTATCTGCTGACTATTTACATTTTTAAGTGCTAGGTCATCAAAACTATCATCCTCAAAGTCATCCTGCATTTTATTTTATACCCCCTATAGCATCAAAGGGTAAAATTCTGAACAGAGCTTTCCCTAAGATATTTTTAACATTCACTTGCCCCAGCCTATCATCTCTTGAATCGGCGGAATGGTTGCGATTATCGCCCATAACAAAGATAAAGCCTTCCTTCACGGTCACTTCTAATTGTGCTTCTTGTCGGGGTGCAATTTTTTCGTTAATGTATTTTTCATTTAAAATTTCACCATTGATAAATACGTCACCGGTTGTGTAGTCTATCTTGATGGTATCCCCTGCTGTTGCGATAACCCTTTTGACCAAAGGCTTGTTAAGCGCATTATTTTTGTCCACAATTATCACATCGCCTTTTTTAGGCTTGTACATAAAGTTAGTGGTTATAATTCTATCCTTATCGTTTAACGTGGGGTTCATGGAGCTGCCGTCCACTGCAACTACACGAAAAACAAATAAAATTAAAAGCGTGATAATTATAAAGGAAACCATAATACTTTCTACGATTTCGTAAAAATTTTTCATAACAAAACCTTTCCTGTGTTTGTAAAATATATATTATATTCATATAACAAAAGAGGACAACAATGTGTCCTCTTTGATGTTATCTAAGTTTTTCTTTAACTTTAGCTGATTTACCCACACGGTCTCTGAGATAGAACAATTTCGCACGACGAACACGGCCGGAACGAACAATCTCAACTTTTTCAACAAAGGGTGAGTTGATTGGGAAAACTCTTTCAACGCCTACACCTGACGCAACACGTCTAACTGTAAATGTTTCAGAAACTCCACCATGTTTTTTGGCAATAACTGTGCCCTCAAACAATTGAACTCTTTCTCTTTCGCCCTCTTTGATACGAACGTGTACTTTTACTGTGTCGCCTACATTAACTACAGGCTTTTCAGTTTTAATCATACTGTCGGTCATTAATTTAATTGCGTCCATTTTTTTCCTCCATTTTTCTACTAGACTTTCATACCCGATAAGAATATATCGGCAGAGGACTGCCCGTTTAATGTTAACATTAACCCTATTGATGGTACAACAGATACTAACGCCTAAATATAATACCACATTGCTCAGATAAATGCAAGTATAATTATATCAAAATTTCTAAATTCTCGTTATAAAGCTGCTGTCTTAGCACATTTGCGTCCAATACATATATTTCATACTCGGTCTGCATAAATTCCAGCAACAAATTAGGATTTATATTGAATTGTGTTCCTGCCGGAAAAAGAGCGGTAAAGGCAGTTTCGTTTTCGAAATTGCTTAATACTTGTAATTCTTTTACCACTTCCTTTAGATTAATCTGCTTTTCACCACTTTTTTTTGAGGTTTTTGTGACTAGTGCGCTGTCACAATTGATAAAGCTTTCCAGTGCGTTCATCACTTTTTTTCCTTTATCAAAAATTGTTATTTCATACTGTGCCCACCGTATATCCTTTGCTTCAAAGCCGGGCAGCCCAGCAGCCGTTATCTCTATTCCGTCGGGCAGTGTTCCCTTTAATGCCGAAATTATGGTTTCTTCGCTCAACTCCTCGTTTAATCGGAAATCGCAGCTTTCGCAAATGCTCTCGTGCCCAAGGGACAAGGGCAGTGCAAAGGTCATGTAGATATGTGGGTTGTAGCCCATTGAGTACCAAATTGGCAATCCGGATTTTTTCAAAGCTCTCGCCATCACTCGCTGTAAGTCAAGATGGGAAAAATAGCCGGAAAGCCCTGTTTTGTTAAATTTAATTCTCACAGTATTCAAAACAAGCCCTCCCTAATAATTTATTTGCACCGCAATTATTGCACTGTCTGTTACAAGGCTTAGACACCATCGCTTCCAGCGAACGGTTGTATTCCTCTATTAAAAAGCTTTTTGTCACCCCATAATTTATATGATCCCATGGGTTTATCTCATCAAAATTTCTGGCTCTGTTAGCATAAAAGCTCATATCTATTCCATTATTCTCAAAGGCTTGCTGCCACAGGTTATATTTAAAAGCTTCCGTCCAGCCGTCAAAAATGCAGCCGCCTAGGTATGCATCAACGATAACCTTTGATAGCCGCCTGTCACCCCTTGCAAAAACCGCCTCTAAAAAGCTAACATTTGTGTCGCTGTAGCTGACCCTAATTTTCTTGTTTTTACCTATGCAGCTTAAAAGATATGCCTGCTTTTCTTTAAAATCCGCCATGCTATTCTGGGGTACAAATTGAAAGGGTGTAAATGGCTTTGGTACAAAACACGCTACGCTTATAGTAATTTCCAAACCACGGCTCTTAGGTTTATTTTCAATGGAGTAAAACAAATCAATGATACCCTTTGCAGTGTCGGCAATCCCTTTAATATCCTCTAAGGTTTCCCCCGGCAGCCCCATCATAAAGTACAATTTAACCGAGGAGTACCCCGCCTTAAACGCCAACGTACAGGTTTTTTCAATCTCTTCTTCGCTCACGTTTTTATTTATTATATCCCGCAGCCTTTGGGTTCCTGCCTCCGGCGCAAAGGTCAATCCGCTTTTTCTGACTCGTGACACCTTTTCTATTAGGCTTTCGGAAAAATTGTCAACCCGCAACGAGGGCAAGGAAATATTTACCTTTTCATCTTGCGTCCATTCCATAAGCTTGTCCAGCAGTGGCTCAAGCTGGGAATGGTCGCTGGTGGAAAGGGATGTAAGAGAAACCTCCTCGTATCCGGTACACCGACACAGCTCCTTAGCTCCAGCATTTATCAGGTCTGTATCTCTTTCACGGAAAGGTCGGTAGATAAAGCCAGCTTGGCAAAACCGACAGCCACGCACACAGCCACGCAGCACCTCGACCATCGCCCTGTCGTGGATTGCCCCTATCATAGGCACCGCCACATTGGTGGGAAACTCCAAAGTGCTAAAATCCTTTATTATCGCTTTATTGCAAGGAATAGTAGCGTTATATTTTGGCACAACAGCCTGTACCGTATTGTCTGAATTATAAGTTATTTCATAAAAAGATGGAACATACACGCCCTCAATGGCAGAAAGCACCTTCAAGGTTTCCAGCTTGGACATTCCCTGTTTTTTACATTCGTTATACTTTTGGCACAATTCAACGGTGTGATATTCACCCTCGCCTAAGAACATAAAATCAAAAAAGTCTGCCACTGGCTCAGCGTTACAGGTGCAGGGGCCTCCTGCGCAGATTAGCGGGTAGCTCTCATCACGGTCTTTTGCATAAAATGGGATATCTGACAGATCCATCATAAGCAAAATGTTGGTGTATGATAGCTCATACTGCAAGGTAAAGCCAACGATATCAAAGCTTTTTAAGGGGTCTTTGCTCTCAAGAGCATAGAGGGGTATCTTTTTTTCCTTGAGCTGCTGTGCCATATCGATCCACGGGGCAAAGCAGCGCTCGCACCAGATATTTTTCTGCTTATTCAGTATGTCATAGATTACCTTTAGCCCCAAATGGGACATTCCCACCTCATAGGTGTCGGGAAAACAAAAGGCAAAGCGCACTTCTATATCCTTTTTATCCTTAACAATGCTCCCCGGCTCACCGCCGGTGTATCGTGCCGGCTTTTGAACACTGAGCAGTGCGGTTTTGAGTGTATTACTAATCATATATCCTCCAAAAATGTTTTGTCTATTTAATATACCATATTCTATATAAATTTTCAAATGCCATTGATGGAATTGGCTATAAAATAAATTATAAATATACTGGCAGCACAGATTGAATAGTAAATATCTTCTGAAAATATAAATATAATCACAAAAATAAATAGTATTGATAGCCCATCCATCAGCTTTTCAATATAGTAGCTGTTAGCTATAATGGCAAGCATCTGTCCACCATCTAAAAAATGTATTGGGAGCAGATTAAACATCATTATAATTAAATTCACACACATGAAAACGTAAACTCTCAATTGGAAATGCTTGGATAAAATAACATGGCACACTATAACAATTATAAGATTGACAAGGGGGCCACAAAACAAAATTATAAATTTTTTTCTGTCACACAGCAGGGCTGGTTTTAATTTTATCCCAAATATTGATATTTCTATCTGTGGAGTATGCCCCAAAATAAAGCTGGCAAGTATATGGCCAATTTCATGAAAAACACTGGATAAAATCACAAACAAAAAGATATTCATTTTATCAAAAAGCAACATGAAAAATACAGCGGCGCCAAGCAACAATTCTTTTCCCATCACTCTATTGCATATATTGGGTTTACTCGGCGGCCATTGTATATTACTTCAAAATGCAGATGAGGCCCTGTCGCCATTCCGCTTTGCCCCACACTGGCTATCACCTGCCCCTTTAAAATCTTATCTCCCGGCTTTACAAATAAAAATTGGCTATGCCCATAAAAGCTTTGCAGGGTATCATTTGTTTCGATACGGATATAATTTCCGGCAACTGATGAATACTCTGCGTTTAAAACTGTGCCGGAAAATGCCGCTTTTATAAAGGTTCCCTTGTCTGCTGCGATGTCCATTCCCGTGTGAAAATCCTTTTTCTTGCCATTAAATGGGTCTTTTCTCACGCCAAAGGGTGAGGAAATATAGCCGTCCAGTGGTCGCATCCCCAGTTCCGGCAGGGTATATTTTTCAAGCGACACGTCGGACGGGTATAAATTATTTGAGCCTTTTCCATAGGTGTAGCTAATTGCCTGAACCAAAGCATTGTATTTTTGTGCCATGTCCTCCATGATTTTTTTTGCAAAACTTTCATAGGAAAACTTGTTTTCCATTATAGTTTCACTGCTCAAAACCGTGTTGTAATTTTCCTTTATAAATAAAAATGATTGACCGCCATTAGCCCTAAACATAACCCCTGCAACTAAAAATATCATCACCAAAACTATCTGTACATATAGATATAAGTTATTGTCAATATATCGGCTATAGTGATTTTGCAGTTTTACATTTTTTTCTTGAATTTCTTCTCTGCATTTTTCCAAATTATATTCTTCCTTATCATTCCACATATTTATCACCCAACTAATTATATGAAAAAAAGGACAACGATATTCTGAAAATTATCGTTGTCCTAAAAGTTATATTTTGTAGTTTATAAGCTTGAAAAAACTGCGGCAATGGCATCCGCTGTCGCTTGAGCCATAGCATTTTGGTAATCGGGATTTTTCAATTTATCATATTCACCAACATTGGATAAAAACCCATATTCCACCAAAATTGCCGGAAATTCCATATGGCTGGTCACCCTGTATAGACCATATTTTTCGCCTCTGTCTCGGCTGCCCAGCGCCCCTGCAACACCGCTTGAAATTCTGTCTGCATAAATTTCCGAATAGGGGTTAAAGAACCATGCCTCCGTCCCATGTGCCGATGGAGATGTTGAAGAATTGTGATGCAGGCTGACAAATAGATGGGGCGCATAGCTCTTGGAATTATTTAAACGAGTGTCAAGGCTTACTGTATTCATGGAGCTGTCTGTAATCATTACATTAGCCCCCATTCCACGTAAAATATCCGCCACCTTTGTAGCCATTTCAAAGTTTAATGTAGCCTCACTCTTCATTCCGGCTATTGGTATTGTGCCGGGATCCATGCCACCGTGTCCCGGGTCAAGGTAAATTTTAGCACCTGACAGGGAGCTGGGAATTTCGGTAAATCTAAAAATCAAATATCCATCTTGATAGTATGCACAATATCCCGCAAATCTTCCTCCCCTGTGAAAGTTTAATGTGACCACAGCATTGGTTCCATTTTGGGCGATTGAGGCGGAAGAAAATACATTATTCTCTGAAACGCCAACTTGACCTGGTATGCTTGCTACTTGGTTAAAGCTAAGGGATAAACTCCCCGATGTAAAGCTGGATATGCCACTATTGCTGTCAAACCCAAGCCCCGGCAAGCTGGCCTTAAACGCCATCGGCTGCTCCTGCTTTAACTTTAGATATGTAAACCCACCCTCAGCATAAACGTTTGCCTCTGTAATGTTGTTAGCGACAAGCTCCGTCTCTCCAACAACGGTCACATCTGCGGCGTTTATCCTTATCCCTGAGCGTAAAATATAGTAACTGTAGTTTACCCCTCCGCTTGTAAATGTCAGCAAATCGCTGGCAATAAAATCTCGTGAGCCCTTGGGCAGCGGGAAACAGTCACCTGAAGGGTCAGAGTTTAGTACAGAGGACGGATAGGTTCGTGCCTGAGCTGCGGTAACCTCTACCATACTGCCCTTTTCCCCTACCGCTATCTCCGGCGGCGGCAGTGCTGTCACACGAATATTTGCCCCTGTTGCGCTATGAGTTATTCCCTGCCACGTTGCAGATATCTGAACATTCCCGATTTGCTGTTCACTTGCCGCACTGGGCGGACATTCATAATTGGCTGTGTATAAAATATAGCTTGAGTTTCTATCGGTATCATCGCCCTCTTGATTTACCGCTACAAGGTTAAGGTTCACACCGCCAACACTTGCCACAACTGTGGAATCTTTATAGGCATATACACTTATTGGTACTATTGTACTGCCCTCAACGGTCATTCCACCTTCGGGGGATACCCGCTGAATTATCTTTATATTTCTTGTTATAGTGTAGGTCACAGTCTTGGTTTTATGGGTAAAATTAAATGTGTTTTCTCCTGCCTTTAGTTCTATTTCCAAGGAGAAAACGCCCTTATCATTTCTTTCCACCTCCATATCGTTTAGCAAAAGCGGAAAGTTCGGGTCGGATGCGCCATAAAAACTGACAAATGGTTCATCGGTAGAATAGACGGTTTTATCGGGGCGGCTGACCGCTAAATCTGTAAGTATATCTTGGGATTTAACCTGCCCTTTGTAGAATTTAGTAATAAGCTCCGTATGATTTTCGTTATTTCTCACCAAATCTTGGTAGGATTCAAAGGCTACTCCCTTGCTGCCAACGTCACGCATGGCAATGAGCTGCCGTAAAACTTGGTCGGGGGAATTCCATCCTTTTTCTTTACTTGAAAGCTTGCTGTTGTATATTATCCCCGCCACATCGGTACCGGCAGCGCTCATTGTTCCCTGCCACCAGGACAAGGTTGATTTAAAAGGTATGCTGCCATCGGAAAGTGAGCCGGGAAGCTTTACCAGCACCGTTTTTATATCCGAAACATTAAGTATGGTTGTCAAGTCAACGAAACCATCCGTGTACATTTCAAAATCAGAGTTAGTGGCAGAGCCCTCCGCCAAGGTGGCATTATTAGCCCATACACTATCGCACACAAGCCCAAACTGCACGCTTGGATTTATGGCGAAAACGAGGTCAGACAGGGATTTCACTAGGCTTGTGGCGCTTTCCGACATCCACTGTTCAAAGCCCATGCCAGAGGAGTACAGCTTATACGCCTCAAAGCTTTTATCTTGAAAACTATTGTAGTAGCCCTCAATCAAAACAGCGCTTGGAGAATATTTGCTTATAAATTCTTTTAAATTCTTTTGACTGTTAGCGATAACATCGCTGTTGATATATCCTTGGGTGAAAAGCAAGTCGCCGCCCAAAAAGTAGGTGGGATTGATAATAGCATAGACGAACATTTCGTTTTCTGCTGCCTTTGCCAAAAAATACTCCATAGCGTCAAAGGAGGTATAGCAAGGCAGATATTCTGATGAATAAATCACGCCCTCTCTGTGGTTTACATTGAGGTATATTGTGTTTAATTCATACGCCTTTGCGTTGCGGATAATTTTATCTATCTGTGCCATAACCTTTGTGCTGTCCTGCCCTTTTTCCAGTGCAAAATCAACGCCTGGAGAAACTATAGTCCCCTTTATTTCGTCGGGTACTTTATAATCTCTGGCGGGCGCAGCATCGTCGGCAAACACATTTATACTAAGTAATGCTGCCATAAATATTAAATTAAAAATCAAATTAAAAACTTTTTTTGTCATTCTATCACCATAAAAAACAACCATATAAAAATTGTTATATTACAGTATACTATAATATAACAAAATAAACAATAATATTTTTTATTGTAGCTGCTTGCTTGTTAGCTTGCAGATGCAATAATTTCTAATACTCAAATGGAGCAAACATTCCACTGTCTGCCATTGAAACAAAATCGCCATCTGCCACAACAACGTGGTCGCACAATTGAATGTCTACCAGCTTGAGAGCGTTGTATAATTTTTTTGTAGTTTGTATATCGCTGCTTGAGGGCAGTGCTACACCGCCGGGATGGTTGTGTGCTAAAATAATGCCTGTTGCATTGGAGTTCACGGCTATGGAAACTATCTTGCGAATGGACAGCGCACTGGCATTTATTACGCCCTCCGAAACCTTTTCTGTTCTTATAATTTTTTTCTTGTCGTCCAACAGCATAATGTGAACTTCTTCAATTGTCTTGCCGGTAAATCTTGGCGCAAAAAATTTGCCTGCTTCATTTGTAGAATTAACTATCTTTATATTTCCTGTCTTGTCGCAATGGTATGCATTTGCAATTTCCGGTATCAACTTTATCAAGGTGGCGGAGTTAGCACCTATCCCCTTTACCTTACAAAGCTCTTCAAAGGAAGCATCGAAAACATTGGACAAGCTGCCAAAGGTCTGTAGCAGACTGTGCCCAATTTCATTGGTATCATTACGGGGCAAAGAAAAAAATAAAAGCAGCTCCAATATGTTATGGTCTTCAAACCCACCAAGCCCTTGATTTACAAATCGAGTTTTAAGCCGTTTGCGATGGCCTTCATGTACATTCATAGATTATGTTTCCTTTATTGCTGTTTTATATTTACTAATTGAAAAAATGCTATATACTTATATAGTATACAATATAAATAACAATTTTAAAAGTAGATTGGTGGAAAAATGAAAAGTTTTAATGCAGGTACAAATGATGACGGAGTCCGTCTCAATAGATTTTGTGAAAAAGTTTGTCCCAATATTCCAAAAAGTCTTTTGCATAAAAGCTTTCGGAACAAAAGGATAAAGGTGAACGGCAAGAAGCAGGATGCAGATTACAGAATTAAACAAGGTGATTTATTGGAGCTTTATATAAATGACGAGTTCTTTGAAAACTATAAAAAAGACCAATTTGAAACGGTTGATTTTGCCAAATTAAATATTCTATATGAGGATAAAAACATTATAATAATCTTTAAGCCGGCGGGAATTCTATGCCACAGTGACAACAAGCAGCAGAGCAATATTGTTGATATGGTCAAGAGCTATTTAGCAGAAAAAGGAGAGTTTTCGTGTGACAAGGAAAACACCTTTACCCCATCATTGTGCAATAGAATTGACCAAGGCACGGATGGAATTGTAGTTGCAGCTAAAAACTATAAGGCGCTGGCGGAGATGAATCGACTGATAACTCAGGACATGATTATAAAGCAGTATCTTTGTATTATTCAGCACCCCATTGAGAACGGTGAATACAAAGCCTTTCTGTCTCGTGATTTAATGGAAAAAAAAGTTACGGTAACCGCTCACCAAACCTTGACGTCAAAGGAAATAATAACAGATTTTAATGTGGTAAGCCAAAAAGGAGCGTATTATCTGGTTGAGTGCACACTAATAACGGGGCGCACCCACCAAATTAGAGCACATCTTGCATTTCTGGGCTGCCCAATTTTAGGCGACAGAAAATACGGAAAACCCACTGCGTCATTAGACAGTCAGCTTTTATCCGGCTATAAAATAAAATTCAAAACCATTTCACAGGGTAGCATATTGGAATACCTCTCGGGTAAAGAATTTCAGTGCCAAGACTGCAATACTCTAAAATATTTTAGCCAATTACAATAATTAAGTGAGCTGCCAATACAGCCATTAAAATAGCGTAAAAATGCACTCAAAATCCAACTATATAATGTGACCTCTAAGAAGTTATACCAAAAGTCTAACAGGAAAAAGGTCAACAAGTATAGCAAGTTTTTTGAGTGCATTTATTTATTTTGGGCGAGTATCATTCCATTATTTGCCGTGGCAGCAAACATATATTATCATATTTGAATGGATTAACCTAAAAAAGACACTTGATTGGTTTTTGGTAAATTTCCCAGAGCACCTGCATTATATAGGGAGTCAATCACTGTGTTTGACACACCGCTCTGCCTTTGTAAATCCTCCACCGATAGAAAATCAATGCTCTTTTCGCAGACCTTTTCCAACTGATCGGCGGCATTTTCTCCCACGCCCTTTAATGAGGCATAGGGCAGGCGAATTTTCCCATCCTCAATAACATAGTTTTTCGCTTTGCTTTTTCCCAGACGAATGGGCAAAAACTCATAATTACGAGCAAGCATTTCGCATACGAGCTGCAAGGAGGCTTGATTTTCCAGATCCTTTGGATTTTTTTCTATTCTCAACCGTTGTGTGACTTCCTTTAGATTTTTTGTGGCAAGCTTTTTTCCGCCAACGGCTGATTCATAATCAATGGCATCCCCACGCACGGTAAAATATGTGGCATAAAATTCTACCGGATAGTATAATTTGAACCACATGAGTCTAATCGCCGCAATTAAATATGCCACAGCGTGAGCTTTCGGAAACATATATTGAATTTTCTTGCAGCTTTCAATATACCAATCCTCTACCCCATTGTCACGCAGCATTTTTTCCAGCTCTGCGTCAAATGTCTTTGCCGCCTTGCCCTTACGGGTAATTTCCATAATTTTAAATGCTTTCGCCTTATCGACACCTTTTTTTATCAAGGACAACATTATACTGTCTCGAGTTCCAATAACATTGCTGATGGTGCAGGTTTTGTTTTTTATTAAATCCTGTGCATTACCATTCCAAACGCCCGTCCCGTGGCTCAATCCGGAAATTTGAATAAGGTCTGCAAAGCTTTGGGGATTTGCTTCCATTAACATCTGACGCACAAAATCCGTTCCTAGCTCCGGTATGCCAAAGGTGGAGGTTGTGCTTTGCAGTTCCTCCTTGGTAACCCCCAATGGCTCGGTGCTAGTTAGCATTTTATACACCTGTCTGTCATTCATTGGAACATCCGCCATCTTTATTCCGGTTAAATCCTCCAAGTGCTTGTACATTGTTGGCACATCATGCCCTAAAATATCCAGCTTTAAAAGTGTTTCGTGTAAATATTTAAACTCAAAGTGAGTGGTTACAACGCCTTTCTCCTCGGAATCTGCCGGACGCTGAACGGGGCAAAAATCGTATACCTCGTGGTCACGTGGCACAACTACCATGCCGCCTGGATGCTGTCCTGTGGTCTTTTTTACGCCGGAACAGCCGATGGTAAGGCGGTTTTCCTCCGCCTTATTGCAAATTTTATTTCTTTCATCTAAATATTTTTTAACATACCCATACGCTGTTTTATCCTGTAAAGCAGAGATTGTACCCGCCTTAAAAACATACTCGTGTCCAAAAAGCTCCTCTGTATATTTATGAGCGTTGCTCTGATATTCACCTGAAAAATTAAGGTCGATATCCGGCTCTTTATCCCCATTAAAGCCTAAAAATGTTTCAAATGGTATATCATTTCCATCACCATATAATTTTTCTCCACACACCGGACAATTTCTATCCGGCAAGTCAAATCCCGATAAAATATCAGCTGGAATATCAAAATCGCAAAACTTACATTTTCTGCATATATAGTGTGGAGGAAGGGGGTTTACCTCCGAAATGCTGGAAAAAAACGCAATGGCTGATGAGCCAACAGAACCTCTTGAACCAACTAAGTAACCGTTTTCTTCGCTGTTATGAACCAATTTTTTTGCAATTACATATAAAACCGCAAAACCGTGGGTGATAATACTGTTTAGCTCACGTTCAATTCTATCGGTAATAATAGCCGGTGGGTTATCCCCATAAACATCCTGTAGCTTTTGATAGGTAGCCTGTTTCAGCTCATCCTCGGCACCATCAATACTGGGCGGATACGTCCCTTTGGGTATAGCACGCACTCCTGGCTCAATCATATCTGCAATTAAATTGGTGTTAGTGACCACCACCTCATACGCTTTTTCCGGCGTTAGATACTTAAACTCGTCAAGCATTTCTTGAGTAGTTCTAAAATATAAAGGGGCTTGGTTGTCAGCATCGGAAAATCCCATTCCAGCCATGAGCACCGCACGATATTCAGCGTCCTCCATGGTCATAAAATGCACATCGCCGGTTGCTACCACAAGCTTGCCTAAATCTTCACCAATTTGAATTATTTTTTTATTAAACTCTTGAATTTCAGCTAGCGAATCCACTTTTCCATTCCGCAGCATATATTCATTGTTTCCAACGGGTTGTATCTCCAAGTAATCATAAAAGGAGGCAATTTTAAGTAGCTCCTTATAAGGTTTTCCATCCACTACAGCTTGGTAAAGCTCTCCTGCTTCACAGGCGGAACCTATAAGTAATCCTTCTCTATGGGCTATAATTTCACTTTTTGGCATTCTCGGGGTTTTGAAAAAATAGTTTAAATGCCCATAGGAAATCAATTTGTACAGGTTTTTTACCCCTGCCTGTGTTTGGCAAAGCAATATTATATGGTTGCTTTTTCGGGGTAGCTTTTGTGTGCTGCTCAGCTTAGAGTTTATTTCATTAAGCTTAATGATGTCTTTTTTAGCCAAGTCATTTATTAAATGCTTGAATATTTCAAACAAAATTTTGGCATCATCGGTAGCCCTATGATGATTAAAATTCCCTAAATTATAGTGCTCCGCAACCGTGTCAAGCTTGTGATTTTTTAGCTGTGTAAGGAGATTTTGCGCTAACGGGAGCGTGTCAATATAGGTACATTCAAAGGATGTCCCCACATTCTCTGCAATAACCTGTATAAAATTAACATCAAAATTTGCCGCATTGTGAGCGACTACAATTCTGTCCCCTATAAATTCTTGAAACGCCTCAATTGCCTGCTTTTGACTTGGGGCGCCCTTTACGTGTTCGTCGGTTATTCCTGTAAGCTCGGTTATTTTTAAAGGTATTGGCTTTTCTGGGTCGGCAAATGTGTGAAATTCTTTTAATACATCCTCGCCCTTGACGATAATTGCACCAATTTCAGTTATATTTTCACTATTAGGAGATAGCCCTGTGGTTTCGATATCAAAAATCACGTATTCTTGCTGTGCAATTTCACCATCCCTATAACCTGAATACACCGTTATCATATTGTCTACAAAATAGCCCTCACAGCCATATATGACCTTAAAGTTAGGGTCAGTTTTTTGTATATTATCCGCTTCAATCATAGCTTGCGGAAAGCCCTGTGCCACTCCGTGGTCGGTAATGGCAACTGCACGATGCCCATATTTATAGGCTTGTTTCACCGCATCGTCCGGATTTATAAAAGCATCCATGGCAGACATTTTTGTATGTAGGTGCAACTCGACCCTTTTGACCTCGGCATCATCTTTTTTGCCCACTAAATCAAAAGCTATTATGTCGTAGGGCATGATAACAAAATCTCGTTCATATTTGTCCATCTGGCAGTCTCCCTTTACCAGAATGTGCATACCTGGCTTAATGTCCTCCCACTTGGAGATGTTTTTGTCATTGACATCTAACAGCACCTTTACATTAATAGAGTTGGTGCCGTCAGTGATGGAATATATGAAAATCTTTCTAAAGTTGCCCTGCATTGTGGCAGAGAAAATTTTTCCCCAAACTGTGACTTTCCCAGTCACTGCAAGTGCGTTATCAATGGTAGTTACATCCTTTGGAGCGTGGTATTTGCCGTGGAGAACCTTTATTGAATTTGGTTTAATATCCAGCCCTGCTATTGTAAAATCTTTATACTTGACCGTCGCTTCTACTGTGACAACTTTATTTTCCAGTTCATATTTTGGTTTGTTGCTCTTTTTCTGAGGTTTTGTCTGGCTTAGCAGTATGGAAAACTCTTTTCCTGTAAGCGCCAACAAATATTCCGAAAACAATTGTTCAAATTCAACTGCTTGCAAAAAGGTTTTTCCACTTGAAATATCAATACTGATACTTTTATCATCAATATCTATCTCTGCGTCTTCAAAAAATACCAATGGAACGGAGCACACGCTATCTGAAAAAAGCTTAAACAATGTTTTGAAATTTTCGGTACATAGGTTTTCAGCTTCAAAGCTGTTCGTTACATCTATTGAATATGTTGGGTATTTCTGTGCCAAAAACATTCCCAAAAACTCTATTGCTCCATAACTAATCAGCCGTGATGTACTTATCACGGCTGTTAGCTTTGATTGTTTTCTGTGTATATTGATTTTATCCAAAACTGCGTCTACATACTCATGGACGTATGGATTATTGGCTTGTAGCTCAGGGTAAACTGTCAGAAGTAAATTACTCAATTCAATTCCTCTGCACAGGCTTTAATATCACATATAAATTCATCAATAAAATCGCCCTCCAAAACCTTCACCTTTTCGCCCTTCTTAAAAAGCACTGCATTATTTTCGCCGCAAGCAATTCCAATATCCGCCTCTTTAGCTTCTCCGGGGCCATTAACAGCGCAGCCCATAACCGCCACTTTTATGTTGGCATTAAGCCCTTTTAATCTTTTTTCAACCTCGCTCGCTATCTTTGCCACATCAAGGCGTGTTCTTCCACAGGTAGGGCATGAGATTATTTCGGGGCCTGAAACCTTGTGTCCTGCCGCTCGCAAAATATCAAACCCCGCAGCAATTTCATTGATGGGAGTGTCGGTAAGACTAACTCTGATTGTGTCGCCTATGCCATTCAGCAGCAGGCTCCCTATTCCCATTGAGGATTTTATAATGCCCATTCTGTAAGTTCCAGCTTCTGTAACACCTAAATGCAAGGGATAGTTACATTTTTCGCTCAACAGCGTATAGGCTTCAATCATTGTTTTTACATTTGATGATTTTAGCGATACTACAATGTTGTCAAAGTCATATTTTTCTAAAAGTTGGATGTGATACATGGCACTTTCACACAGCGCCTGTGGTGTGGGCGAACCAAATTTTTGCAAGATATGCTTTTCAAGAGAGCCAGCGTTAACCCCTATTCGTATGGGAATATTTTTCTCATTGCAAGCCTTCGCAACCTGCATAACTCTTAAATCATCCCCGATGTTGCCCGGATTAATTCTTATTTTATCCACCCCTGCCTCAACACAGGCAAGCGCTATTTTATAATCAAAGTGAATATCTGCCACAAGTGGGATGGAAATTTCTTTTTTTATCGCCTCTATTAGCTTGACATCCTCAAGCTTTGGCACGCTGACCCTAACAATTTG
Source organism: Oscillospiraceae bacterium (assembly GCA_036667055.1). Taxonomy (GTDB): domain Bacteria; phylum Bacillota; class Clostridia; order Oscillospirales; family Ruminococcaceae; genus RGIG3102. Next base: position 13,030 of record JAVWUR010000014.1, on the reverse strand, counting down.
GCAGCCCTCCTTTTCAAGAGCCACCGCCTGAGCAACATTCCCCTGCACATCATCGGATTTTACATTTAACATGCTTTGAACTAGTATGGGGTTGTTGCCGCCTATTATATTTTTTCCGATTTTAACTTCTTTTTTTAACTGTCGCATATGTGCCTCACCTTATCAAGTAAAAAATTTAGATATGTCACTAAATGTTACAAAAATCATAAATGTGAGCAATATCGCCATGCCTGCGGTGTTTACCCATATTTCATATTTTTGATTTATTGCCTTTCCACGAACTAGCTCTATCAGTAAAAATACTAGCTTTCCCCCGTCTAAAGCTGGGAATGGCAGTAGATTAAACACCCCTAAGTTTATTGTAATAAGCGCCAAAATCATCATAAGCGGCTCTATTCCAATAGAGGCTGCTTCACTTATAACCGACACTATTCCCACAGGTCCTGACATTTGATTAACTGCAACATGACCTGTCACAAGGTCGATAAAGCTTAAAAAGACAAGCCTTGCGAGACTTACCGTCCACAATGCAGACTCTTTTATTACCGACAAAAATGTTTTTTCTATCGGCTCCACCATAAAGTCCAGTACAAGTTGTTTTTGCCCATTGTCATCAAGGTAAGTTTCAAAGGTTACATCCTCTAGCTCTACAGTTTTCCCACCACGCTTTACCGTAAAGTCCGCCACTCCGTTTTGTGTTCGGGCAAATTCATATATAATGTCATCAGCTACATAACATTTTCTGCCATTTACAGCAATTATTTCGTCCTTTGCTGCAAGCCCCGTCTTTTGTGTCATTGCATTATCACTAAATTGACTGATAGTTTTGCTGGTGATTGCACTTTGCATTGACACTATCAATGTTAGCACCGCAAATCCCAAAACAATGTTCATAATGGCACCGGCAACCACAACGGCTATTCGGCTTTGAACCGGTGATGAGGTGAAGGAGTTTTCGTTGTCGCTTTCCTCGTCCTCACCCTCCATGGAAACAAACCCACCTATTGGCAAAGCACGTATAGAATATGCCGTGTCATTTTCACTTTTTTGTCTGGAAAACAGCTTTGGCCCCATGCCTATACTAAATTCATTAACCTTTATTCCGCTAAGCTTGGCAACAACAAAGTGTCCCAATTCATGTATAAAAATTACAGCGCTGAAAATAACAACTGACGCTAGTGCATTGATAAAAAAACTCATTAATAAACCTCTGTACCTTATTTGATTTTAAACAGACCGTCAACATATTCTCTTGCCTGCTTATCTATTTTAAATACTTCTTCTAAAGTATATTCATTTTCAAAATTAAAATGTGACATAACTCCCAAAACAGCCCTGCCAATATCTGCAAAGGATATTTTATCCTGCAAAAAAAGCTCTACTGCTCTCTCATTTGCACCATTTACAGCGCAAGGATACAGCCCACCCCTGTCAATTGCCAGCATTGCCGCCTTCAAACACAAAAATGTTTCAGAATCAGCAGGTGCAAAGGTAAGTGGCTTTACAGCAAAAAAGTCGAGATGCGGCGCATTTCCCTCCACTCTTTGTGGATATGTCAAGGAATATTGAATGGGTATGCGCATATCCGGCACCCCAAGCTGTGCAATAACGCTGCTGTCACAAAATTCTACCATAGAGTGAACTATGCTCTGTCTGTGCACTAAAATTTGTACATCCTGCGGCTTCACGTTAAACAGCCACACCGCCTCGATAAGCTCAAGCCCCTTGTTCATCAACGTGGCAGAATCTATAGTAATTTTATTGCCCATGCTCCAGTTAGGATGTTTTAGGGCTTGTTCCTTTGTAACGTTCTCTATCTGCTCTTTTGTGTAACCGAAAAACGGTCCGCCTGATGCAGTGAGTAATATTTTTGAAAGGGATGGAGCGGATTTTTTGTCCTGCAAGCACTGAAATATAGCCGAATGTTCGCTGTCTACAGGCAATAGCTTAACGCCATTTCTCGCCACCGCTTCCATAACCAATTTACCGCCCGTCACAAGGCTTTCCTTGTTGGCTAGCGCTATATCCTTGCCGGAATTAATCGCAGCCAATGTGGCTTTAAGCCCGGCGATACCCACCACTGCATTTAAAACTACAGCATCTGTATCAAGCGCTGCCAGCTTTTCTAAGCCATCCTTGCCCTTGAACAGTACCACGTTCATCTGTGCGGCGGTGTCACTAAAATTATTGGCAGTTTCCTCATCTGTAATACAGATATATTTAGGCTCAAATAATTTAATTTGCTCTGCAAGTAATGTTACATTTTTATGTGCTGACAGGGCAACAACATTTATATTAAGCTTTTTTGCAACGTCAAGGCTTTGAGTTCCTATGGAACCGGTTGAACCTAAAAGTATAAGATTTTTGTACATATTAGAAAATTCCTCCATTGATAACGAGAAAATCACCAATAACGGATATAAAAGGCGAAACTAGTAAAATGCTATCAAATCTATCTAGCATACCACCATGCCCCGGCATGATATATCCATAATCCTTTATTCCACATTGCCTTTTTATAGCTGACGCAAATAAATCCCCTATAATTCCTATGCAAGAGCCTATAGCGGCAACCAGACTTACCATTAAAATTTTAGAGCCGGTAATAACATACACTATTCCGGAATTTTCCGCCCATGGTTTAAGGTAGCTATAGATATACAGCATCAAAATTGCAAAAAATATTGAGCCGACAACCCCTCCAACTGCTCCTTCAATGGTTTTTTTAGGACTTAAATTGGGAGCAAGCTTATGTTTGCCCATGAAAACGCCGGTAAAATATGCCATAACATCTCCGCCCCAGGCTATTGCGCCCGAAAGCACGAAAAGAAAGGCACCATCCCAGCCAAACGTATCAAAGGGCATAATTATTTTCAGCCTCGAGACAGAGTACAATCCAAATAAGACAAAAACCCCAAATAAAAGACCGGCAGCAACGGATTTAAACTGTATTTTATTGAATTGCAAAACCACTATCAATGCGGTAAAAAATATAAAAGCAGCCAGCGCCTGCATCGGGCTTATCATTATATATGGGCGCATAAGCACTACAACCCCAAGTGCAAAAAGCAAGGGTGCACACCATTTTGTGCTATCCTCTTTAAAGGCATTTGAAATTTCATATATAGCAATGGAAAAGACCCCAACACCCAAGATATTTAATATTATACTATTAAATTGCCACACCGCAAAAAAGGCAATTGGCAGTCCTATCAAAGCTGATATTATTCTTGTTTTCATAAATACCTCTCATTGTTTTAACCTATAGCCCGCCAAAGCGTCTGTTTCGGCTACTAAATTCTTCAATTGCTCTATCCAAATCTTTTCTTGTAAAATCCGGCCACAGAACATCCATGTATATAAACTCCGAATATGCGCTTTGCCATAACAGAAAGTTTGAAATACGCTTTTCCCCGCTTGGTCTAAGTATGAAATCAGGGTCAGCTTGACCTTTGGTATATAAATTTTCCGAAAATAAATTCTCGTTTATATCCTCAATAGAAATTTCATTGTCTTTAACCTTTTGCGCAATATTTTTACACGCAAGTAATATCTCGTCTCTCGCACCATAATTTAATGCTATATTTAAGAACATTCCGGTTCTGTCGGCAGTTTTGGTTTCAATATCCAGCATCAGCCCTCGTAGTTCTTCATTAAATGCGGATTTATCTCCCAAAAATATAACTCGATTGTTCTCTTTTTCATAGTCAAACGCCTTTATGAGATACTCTTTCAGTAACTTCATAATGCCTTCAATTTCGTCCTGTGGGCGCTTCCAATTTTCTGTAGAAAACGCATAAAACGTGACAGATTTAACCCCGAGCTGATTGCAGTATCTTGTTATATCCTGAAAGACCTCAGCGCCTTTTTTATGTCCCATATTCCGTGGAAGAAACCGCTTTTTTGCCCATCTTCCGTTGCCATCCATTATAATTCCTATATGTTTAGGAATTGTGATATTATTTTCCATATGTATTCTTCCTTCAAAAAATTAAAGGGCATTTAAAACGCCCTTTAATCACTGCTATAACTAACAACCTTACAGCTCCATTACTTCCTTTGTTTTCTTGTCGGCAACATCATCAATTTCTCTTGTAAATTTGTCAGTGATTTTTTGCATTTTTTCCTCTAAATTTTTCAAATCATCCTCTGTGATTTCAGATGCCTTTTTAGCCGCCTTAAACTTGTCGATAGCATCTCGTCTCACATTGCGCACTGCAATTTTGGCTTCCTCTGCCATTTTACAAACATCTTTTACAATTACTTTTCTGCGCTCCTCAGTAGGAGATGGAAAAACCAAACGAATTGCCGAGCCATCGTCTGTAGGGTTTATTCCTAAGTCTGATGCTTGAATCGCCTTAGTTATAGTCGAGATTGTAGTTCTGTCCCAAGGTTGAATGGACAGTGTTCTTGCCTCTGTAATTGATATGGCTGCCATTTGGTTTATTGGTGTCGGTGTGCCATAATAATCAACCATAATTTTTTCAAGAACAGTTGGTGTCGCTCTGCCCGCCCTGATGGAACCATACTCGCTTTCAAGGTGTCTTACCGTTTGTGCCATTTTGTCTTCATAAACCTTTGTCATAATTAATTCTCCTTAACTAAAGTACCTATATTTTCGCCATTTAATGCTCTAACTATATTTCCATCTGCCAAATCAAAAACCAGAATTGGCAAATGATTATCACGGCACATTGTGGCAGCCGTCATATCCATAACATTCAGTTGGTCATTCAAAACCTTTGTAAAGGTAAGTGTGTCATATTTAACCGCATCCGGATATTTCTTCGGGTCTTTATCGTAGACGCCATCCACCATTGTTGCTTTAAATATAATCTGAGCGTTTATCTCTGCTGCTCTAAGCGCCGCCGCTGTGTCGGTGGAAAAGAATGGATTGCCTGTGCCGCAAGCAAAAATAACCACCCTGCCCTTTTCCAAGTGCCTTGTAGCACGATTTCTAATATAAGGTTCTGCAACCTGCTGCATCTGTAGCGCTGTCTGTACTCGCACCTCAACCCCAAGCTTTTCCAATGCATCTGCTACAGATAGTGCATTCATAACTGTTGCAAGCATACCAATTTGGTCAGCACGTGTTCTTTCCATATCTCCGCTTGTGCGTCCACGCCAAAAGTTTCCGCCGCCCACGACAATGGCAACCTCTGCGCCTAAATCCACAGCATCTTTAATATTTCTGCAAATCTCTAAAACAGTCGGGTAATCAAGCCCAAATTTTGCATCTCCCGCAAGAGCTTCTCCGCTTAATTTTATTAAAATTCTTTTATATTTTATAGCCAAAACATCACACCTCATCATTTTACTTCTCTATATTTTACTATATTTCCACACTAAAGTAAAGGCAATTATTCCATATTGTGGGTAAAATCAGCTTGCAAAAATAAACCCTGCCAATATTTTGCAATTTACTTTATTATATGTGAAAATATGCTTTTTTAATCAAAAAGCACAGGTTTTTACGCCTGTGCTTTAATAGGGTCAATTATTATTTTGTCATGCTTGCAACTTCTGCTGCAAAATCGTCAGATTTCTTTTCAATGCCCTCGCCTTTTTCAAAGCGTGTAAAAGCAACGATTTTAATGTCGCTACCCAGCTCTTTTGCTGTAGCTTTTGTGTAATCTGTAATAGATTGCTTATCATCCTTTACAAATTGCTGTTCAAGCAGACAATTCTCTTTATAATATTTTGAAATGCGCCCTGCTACCATCTTTTCAGCGATGTTTACCGGCTTGCCTTCATTAATTGCTTGCTGCATAATAATTTCTTTTTCTTTTTCAAGAGTGTCGCTGTCAACATCCTCTTTGCAAAGGAATGATGGGTTTATTGCAGCGATTTGCATAGCAACATCTTTGCCGTAAACTTCAAATTCCGGTTTTGCAAAAACTTCATCGGAAGTTTCAAACTTTACCAAAACGCCATGTGTTCCGCCGGCGTGGATGTAAGCAACACATTCGCCCTCGTATCTTACAAAGCGGCGGATTTTCAAGTTTTCACCGATTACAAGAATTTTCTCCTGCAATGCTGCTTCAACAGTATCGCCATTTGGCATAACTTCCGTCATAAGCTCTTCAACGGTAGCCGGATTTGTTTTGGAAACAATCTCTGCAATTTCTGCAACAAAGGTTCTGAACTGCTCATTTTTAGCAACAAAGTCTGTCTCGGAGTTAACCTCAACTACAACGCCAACCTTGTTAGCCTTGTCAACGGTTGCGTATACCATACCGTCTGCTGCTATGCGGCCGGCTTTTTTAGTAGCCGCTGCAAGACCTTTTTCTCTTAAATATTCAATAGCCTTTTCAAAATCGCCATCCGACTCTGTAAGTGCTTTTTTACAATCCATCATTCCGCAGCCTGTGCGTTCACGTAAACTTTTTACATCGCTTGCTGTAAATGCCATATTTTTTTCCTCCTGTTGTGTGTTGAAAATATATTATTCAGCTACTTCGACTTCCTGTGCTTCTTCCTCGGAAGGAGTTAACTGCTCGCCCTGACGACCTTCGATAATTGCATCAGCCATTGCGCCTGCGATAAGCTTAACCGCTCTGATTGCATCATCATTGCCTGGGATTACATAGTCAATTTCATCTGGGTCACAGTTTGTGTCAACAATAGCTACAACAGGAATACCTAGGTTTCTGGCTTCTGCTACAGCAATTTTTTCCTTGCGTGTATCAACAACGAACATAGCTTTTGGCAATGTGCCCATGTTTTTGATACCGCCCATAAATTTTTCAAGTTTTTCGATTTCAAGCTCTAATTTGATAACTTCTTTTTTAGGAAGAAGGTCAAATGTTCCGTCTGCTTTCATCTTGTTAAGCTGCTCTAAACGTGCAATTCTGGTTTTAATTGTACGGTAGTTTGTGAGCATACCGCCCAGCCATCTTGCGTTAACAAAGTGCATTCCGCATCTGTCGGCTTCTTCTCTGATGGCATCCTGTGCCTGTTTTTTTGTGCCTACGAATAAAACTTCGCCGCCGTCTGCCGCTATGTCTCTTACAAAGTTGTAAGCTTCGTCAAGCTTTTTAACGGTTTTCTGCAAGTCGATGATGTAGATTCCGTTTCTCTCTGTAAAGATGAAACGAGCCATTTTAGGGTTCCATCTTCTTGTTTGGTGACCAAAGTGGACACCTGCTTCAAGCAATTGTTTCATTGATACTGATGACATAATTTTACCTCCTGATTGGTTGTTTGTCCTCTGCTGTACCTTTGTTTTTATGGGCAACATTATAAAAAATGCACCACCCATAAGGAATATCAGCATGCGTATTTCGCCTTAGTAGTTTAACACATATAGTCCTAAATTTCAAGTACTTTTTCACTCAAAGGTGATAAAAGCCTTGTTTTTTTTGCTATTTTCCATTATTTCCGCTGAATTTATTAGAATTGCATCGCATCCGATAGTCACAACGTCTGTCCAGGGGATTTTTATACTTTCCTCACGACCTAGAATTCCCCACAGCTTTAAGCGGCCAAAAACTATAAGGCTCTCAATCTTTGCTGTCTGCTGACAAAACTCTAAATCATCCACACGGCCTATGTTTTGACCTGTCACTGTACTTATAATGTCTTTTTGGCAAAGGGACGACAAGGACACCATATTATCACCTCTTATTACCTATTGTATGCTTAGGGGTGAATTAATGAACCTTGCTCGCTAAACATCCAGTTGCTTTTTCATAAATGTCAAAACATTTTTTTCAATTCTTGACACTTGCGCTTGGCTTATTCCTATCTCCTTTGCTACATCTGTCTGGGTTTTTCCTTTGATGAACCGCAAATTCATTATGTGCTTTTCTCGCTGCTTTAAATTGTGCAGCACATCCTGCATTATTATTTTTGACTGAAACGCCTCCTCAAAGTTATCGCAGGAGATTTGGTCTAATAAATACATATCGCAGCTATCATCATTGTAAAGCGGTTCATATAATGATATTGATGGCGCAAGTGCATCAAGCGCTCTGCTTACTTGAAAGCTAGTGCAGTTTAGTTCTGTTGCTATCTCCTTTAGCGTAGGCTCATTTCCGTCGGCATCGGTCAAGTCCTCCTTGGCAGTAACCGCTCTATAGGCTAAATCTTTGATGGAGCGGCTAATTTTTATAGGCTGGTCATCTCGTATAAACCTTTTAATTTCCCCTAAAATCATGACTACCCCATAGGTGGAAAATTGCACATTTAAACTTGTATCAAAATTATTAAGTGCCTTTATCAGCCCCACGCAGCCAACCTGAAATAGGTCGTCAAAATCCACATTTTTGTACCTGAACCGCTGTATAATGCTTAAAACCAACTTCAAGTTTCCTAAAACCAGTGTGTCCTTTGCTTTCTTGTCCCCAGCCTGCATCTTTTCAATTAATATATTCCTATCCTTTTCCTTGACGGACGGGAGCTGCGCTGTATCAATTCCTGAAATTTCCACTTTTTTATAAAACAATAAATCACCTCATAATGCTAAGTTCATAAGGTGATTATTGTTCCTTTTTAGTTTATTATGTATGGAAGTTTTTTACCTAACCAATTTTTTCTATTTCCTTGCGAAGCTTTTTAAATATTCTTTTCTCTAATCTTGAAATATAGGATTGTGATATCCCTATGCTATCCGCTACCTCCTTTTGGGTTTTCTCCGGCGAACCGTTCAGCCCAAAGCGCATTAAAATTATATCTTTTTCTCGGTGGCTTAAAGTTTTTATCGACTGCCACAAAACCATCCTGTCACTCTCTTTTTCCATATCCTTGCTGACTTCATATTCGTCAGTGTAGAGAATGTCGATGAGGTTTAATTCATTTCCGTCAGTATCGGTGCTCAAGGCATCATCAATGCTGATATCTATGCTCTTATTGCTTTGCTTTCTTAGATACATTAAAATTTCATTTTCCACACAGCGTGATGCATAGGTTGCAAATTTTATATTTTTTTCCGGCAGAAAAGAATTTACTGCCTTTATAAGCCCCATGGTTCCAATGGAGGTTAAGTCCTCGATTGACACCGGTGCATTTTCAAATTTTTTAGCAATATACACAACCAGCCTTAAATTGTGTACTATCATCTTTTCCTTCGCCCGCTCCTCCCCCTGTTCAAGCCCTCTAAATACAACTATTTCCTCCTCTCGTGTAAGTGGCGGCGGCAGTGTTTGCGGCCCGTTTATATACCATAAAACCTTGGCTTTTACCCATAGCCCCATCATTAAAATTTTAACCTTGCCAAACATATTTTATCCCCCTATAGTTGTTTTTGAATGTCGTTTCCGAAAATTGCCTCCACATTTTCTGACAGCTTTAACTTGGAAAATGCAACCATTACACTGCTTATTTCTCTGTCTTTTATTTTTAAATTCACAGCCTTTATACCCGGTAAATTTCCGTCACCTGAAATTGTATTGAAAAACACCGGCGTGATTTTTTCATTCGCCTTGGAAATTCCTTGTGAAAAGTAATCATTTATCATCTCCTGTAAATCTTGGGAAATATAATTTTTCACCGCATTATAATCCACAAGAATAATATCTTTATTATTTATAATATCCTTTAAGGCAAATCCCGTATCAAAAAAAGCTTTCAGCTTTATATCTGTTCCCCTTTCAAGACAAAGCGATATTTCCATGGTTTCCCTAGGCAAAATTCGCTCCTTTACAAGCTGGCACAGGGTTATCGTTCCATAGATTATAAGGGAGAATACCACAAGAGTTATGGGGCTTATATTGAAATAAAAAAAAGTATTATTTTGATATATCACACTTGTTTTTTGTGCGGCATACACCACCATTCCCGTCAAAAGCATATTGAAAAATATGTAGTAAGCCGCCTGTATGGCAAACTTTTTTATGCTTTTGTAGCCAAAAGCCATCATTACACAGCAAGCCAAAATAAATATTTTTATGGATGCGCCCAAAAGCACCGATTTAATATTCCAAAATATAATGAGCGAGGAAAAAGCGCCTATAAGCGCTGCGCAGATAATTCTTTTTCTTTTATAGGTATACCCCGATAAAATTGCCGTTGCCAGCAACAAAAAATAACCTATAATAAAATTTGCTATTATTAATACATCAATGTAAATTACCATATTTTCACCACCATATCTATTGTATAACAGAGGTTAAATTTTCTTTGTCGAAATAAGTCGACCTCTTTAAATTTTAAAATATTGAATTTTAAAAAAATTGGTTGACAAATTCTTTTGCTCGTGTATACTAAAAGTGAACTTAATATTTCCGGTAGGTAAGGCTCCTACAGGGATACGGACTGCTGCCGCGGAATGATGGAGACATCATGAGAAGGTTTGAACAGGTTATATCGAAAACAAGGTATAACATAATGCAGTTTCATCGCCCTGTAAAGTTAAAGCTCAAACGGTGGCGGTTTTCAATCTGTTGTAAACTGAATTTGGATGATTTTTTTAATCTCCGTACCATCGTTTTGGCGTTGGTACGGAGATTTTATTTTGTTCTTATTAAAAAGAAAGAAAGTGTGGTGAAGAAGATGGACGCAGGGGGTAGTAACGATGCTCGGCCCAAGCGGCGACATATAGTCAGCAAAAAGCAAACTGTTGTTTGTGTCTGTTTTCTTTGCCACAGTATATAATAGACACTTAAAATTATCTGCGGTGCGCCATAGTTTAAAATTATAATAGCCGCTTTAGCCTGCACTTATTTCCTCTCTCGAAACCCTTGACTTACGTCTAAGGGAAACAAATTCAGGAGGTGCAGAACAATGTTTAAAAACAAAAAAACAAAATTTACCGTTGATGCGGTAGTGCAAACCAAGGAACTAAAAAGACGCAACGAGGAAATTCTTCGCAGTGCGGCACAGACCCCTATCTGCGAAATTTTAAATCAATTTGACAGCTCTATTGAAGGGCTTAGCCAAGATACCATTGATATAAACCGCAGTACCTATGGAGAAAATGTATTGGCGCCTACCCGTAAAAGCTCGCTGCCCATGAGAATTGCCGCAGCTTTTATAAACCCTTTTACCGCCATCCTTTTCTTTTTGGCTATGGTATCTTTAATCACAGATGTATTAATCCCTATTTTTAACGGTGCTCCACAGGACGCCGACCCCATCACCGCAACTATAATTTTCGTGATGCTGTGCAGCTCCGGAACGCTTCGCTTTGTTCAAGAGTCACGCTCGGGTAGTGCGGCGGAAAAGCTGTTGCACATGATAACCACCACCTGTACAGTAACTCGCAAGGATGGCGGCAGACAAGATATTCCCTTGTCAGAGGTGGTGGTGGGTGACATTTTGCACCTATCTGCCGGTGATATGCTTCCCGCAGACGTTAGAGTCATTGATGCAAAAGACCTTTTTATCAGCCAATCTGCGCTCACGGGGGAAAGCGACCCGCAAGAAAAAAGCGCCGCTACCGTCACCACTGCCATCGACTACCTGCCCGACTGCTCCAATATTGGATTTATGGGCAGCAATGTTGTAAGCGGCTCTGCCACTGCCATTGTAATTGCAACGGGCAGCCGTTCCATGTTTGGCACAATGGCAAAGGCGCTCACTGCACAAGCCCCCCAAACTAGCTTTACAAAGGGCGTAAACTCCGTTTCTTGGGTTCTAATTCGGTTTATGCTGATTATGGTTCCTATAGTTTTTTTCCTAAACGGCATTACCAAGGGAGATTGGCTTGAGGCTTTTCTCTTTGGAATTTCCATCGCTGTGGGGCTGACACCCGAGATGCTACCTATGATTGTGACCACCTGCCTTGCCAAGGGCGCCGTATCTATGTCAAAGAAAAAGACCATTGTTAAAAACTTAAACTCAATTCAAAATTTTGGAGCCATTGACGTGCTTTGCACCGACAAAACCGGAACTATTACTCAGGATAAAATCGTACTAAACCATTACATTGATGTCCACGGAAATGAAAATGTTCGGGTGCTGCGCCATGCATATCTTAACAGCTACTTCCAGACCGGCTACAAAAATCTTATGGATGTTGCAATATTAGACAGAGCCGCACAGGAAAATTCGAAAAGCCCTATCTTTGTCAGTCTGTCCAGAATATATAAAAAAATTGACGAGATACCCTTTGATTTTACCCGCCGCCGCCTATCTGTTGTAGTGGAGGATGAAAGCGGCAAAACTCAAATGGTAACAAAAGGCGCTGTGGAGGAGATGCTGTCCATCTGCACCTTTGCAGAGTATGAAAATAAAATTGAGCCGCTGACCGAGACTCTGCGCCAAGAAATTCGTTCTACAGTCGACCGCTTAAATGATAATGGTATGCGTGTAGTTGCCATAGCTCAAAAAAACAGCCCCTCCCCCATTGGCGCTTTCAGTGTAAAGGATGAATGTAACATGGTATTAATTGGCTATGTGTCCTTCATTGATTCCCCTAAACAGAGCACAGCGAGTGCCATTAAGTCCTTAAAAGAATATGGCGTTACCACAAAGGTTCTCACGGGAGATAATGACAAGGTTGCAAGATATATCTGCAATCAGGTTGGGCTTTGTGTGGATGATATGCTGCTTGGCTCCGATATTGCCAATATGTCCGATGACGAGCTTTCCAAAGCTGTAGAAAAGACCTCTGTCTTTGCAAAGCTTTCCCCCGACCAAAAAGCCCAAGTTGTCCGTGTGCTTCGCAGCAATGGTCACGTTGTTGGTTTTATGGGAGATGGGATAAACGATGCCGCCGCCATGAAAGCTTCCGATATAGGTATCTCTGTGGATGCAGCCGTGGATATCGCCAAGGAATCCGCTGACATCATTCTGTTGGAAAAGGATCTAATGGTGCTGGAGCAAGGCATTATTGAGGGGCGCAAAACCTATGCAAATATGATAAAATACATAAAAATGACTGCCTCCTCTAACTTTCGCAATATGTTTTCTGTCTTGGCAGCTAGCGCTCTTTTGCCATTCCTACCAATGAAAAGCGTCCATTTGATTTTCTTGAATTTAATCTATGATTTGTCCTGCACTGCCATTCCGTGGGACAATGTTGATGTGGAATTTTTAAAGAAACCTCGCACATGGGACGCAAGCTCCATAGGCAGCTTTATGCTTTGCA
>JAVWUR010000013.1:0-32562 GCA_036667055.1 Oscillospiraceae bacterium | reverse complement strand
AGGTTTCACGTTTCTACTGTCCTGTAAAAACCGGTGATACATTCTATTATTCTCAGACAGTTTTGGATACCAAGGATTTGGAATCTGACATAGCTGCTCTTACTAAAATAATAATTTTGATGGTTGCCGGCTCATTGGCAGGCATTGTATTGGTAACAGTTATGGTGCTGAAAAAAATGTTAAAGCCCATTGACAATGTAGTTGCGGCGGCGAGAAGCATTGAAAATGGAGAGCTGGACATTGACCTTGAGGTTAGATCACAGGACGAGATAGGCGTACTTTCTCAGACCTTTAAAAATATGGCGGAAAATCTCAGAAGTATCATCAACGATATTAATCATATTCTGGGTGAGATGGCAAATGGCAACTTCAAAGTTAAATCCACCGTTCAAGAAAAATACATAGGCGAATATGGCAACATTCTAAAGGCTATGCGTAACATCAATACCAACCTTAGCAACACCTTGTCTCAGATAAACGTGGCATCGGATCAGGTAAACTCCGGCTCAGACCAAGTTTCCAGTGGGGCGCAGGAGCTTTCACAGGGGGCTACCGAGCAGGCATCCTCAATAGAGGAATTGTCCGCTACCATCACACAGATTGCCTCTCAAATTGAAGCTAACGCTAAAAATGCTCAAAACGCCAATGAACTTTCCGTGCAGGCAGGCAGGGGCGTAGAGGAGTCCAACAAGTATATGCAAGATATGATAGTTGCAATGCAGGACATAAGCGCTAAGTCAAGCGAGATTAGCAAAATTATTAAGACCATTGATGATATAGCCTTCCAAACTAATATTCTTGCACTTAACGCAGCGGTTGAGGCGGCTCGTGCAGGTAGCGCAGGCAAGGGCTTTGCGGTTGTGGCAGACGAGGTAAGAAACCTTGCTCAAAAATCTGCCGAGGCGGCAAAGAACACAACGGCACTTATTGAAGGCTCTATAAGCGCAGTGGCTAACGGCACAAAGATTGCAGACGAAACTGCCAAGGCACTTATGACGGTTGTGGAAAAATCCACACAGGTAAGTGCAATGGTGGACGAAATATCCAAAGCTAGCGTTCAGCAGGCGGACGGCGCACAGCAGATATCCATCGGCGTTGACCAGATATCCTCCGTGGTACAGACCAACTCTGCCACAGCAGAGGAGTCAGCGGCGGCAAGTGAGGAGCTTTCCAGCCAAGCTGCACTGTTAAAGCAACTTGTAGGGCGCTTTAAATTAAAGGAGGACACCTTGGACGGGTACGTTCCAACCACTAATTATGGACAGAGCGGAAAAGCCGACACCTCACCGGCAAGCCCCACACGTTCTTCAAACGATAAATATTAGTTAAATTAAAGATGACCTTGATGGATAAAGTCAAGGTCATTTTTCTTGCTAAAGATTTTAAAATGTCGTATACTGGAAAGAAAATCAGCAATAAACAGTTACATATTTAGGGAGGTTTTGATGAACAGCGAATTTATAAATATTGTTAATGCTCGGGAAAACAACTTGAAAGGTGTCTGCGTTAAGCTGCCCAAAAAGCAAATCACGGTGTTTACGGGAGTTTCCGGCTCGGGGAAATCCTCCCTGTGTCTTGACACTATAGCGGCGGAATCAAGGCGAGAATTAAACGCAACCTTTCCAAGCTTTGTCCAACAATATCTGCCAAAATATGGCCGCCCAAACGTGGAGCGTATTGAAAATCTGCCTGTCACAATTGTGATAGACCAGAAAAAACCCTCGGGGAACAGCCGTTCCACAGTGGGAACCTACACTGACATCTACTCGCTTTTGCGGCTGCTATTTTCACGGGTGGGACAGCCCTTTATCGGGTATTCCGACAGTTTTTCCTTTAACCATCCATCGGGTACCTGCCCTAGATGTGATGGGCTTGGTATGGTAACCGAGCTGGACATACATAAATTGGTGGATTTTGACAAGTGTTTAAATGACGAGGGTGTGATAAATTACCCTGCTTTCACCACGGGGGCGTGGCGGTGGAAAAGGTACGCCTACACAGGTCTGTTTGATTTGGATAAAAAGATTAAGGATTATTCCAAAGAAGAGCTGGAATTGTTTTTATACTCACCGCAAATAAGGCTTAAAAACCCACCCTCCAACTGGCCGAAATCTGCAAAGTTCGAGGGGATTTACCCACGGATGTACCGCAGTATAATAAATTCAAAGGAGGGGCAGCTTCACAAAAAGACACTGGACAGGATGGTGTCCACCTTTAAATGCCCCGATTGCAATGGGACACGGCTGAATGAAAAGGTGAGAGGCTGCAAGATAAACGGCAAAAATATTGGGGAAGTCTGTGATATGCCAATAGAGCAGGCGATGGAATTTATAGCCGGAATAGATAGCCCAATAGGGGTAGATTTGAAAAGAGAAATCTCAAAACGCTTGGGGGCGCTGAGGGATATCGGGCTTAGCTATCTGTCTTTAAGCCGTGGCACCGACACCCTGTCCGGGGGTGAGGCACAGCGGATAAAGATAGCAAAATATATTAATTCTGCCCTCACGGATATGGTGTATGTACTGGACGAGCCAAGCGTGGGGCTGCACCCAAAGGATATTGAGCTGATGAAAAAATCCTTGGAAAAGCTTAAAAATCACGGCAACACTCTGCTTATTGTGGAGCACCACCGAGAGATTATAAAGCTAGCCGACCATATTGTTGACATGGGGCCCGGTGCAGGCAGCAATGGTGGACAGATTATATATCAAGGCAGTTATGAGGGCATTTTAAAGGCAGATAATTTAACGGGGAGAATGTTGCGGGAAAAAGCGCCTATAAAAGCAAATTTGCGCACCCCAACGGGATGGTTTAAGGTGGAAAACGCCACCCTGCACAACTTAAAAAATATCACGGTAGATTTGCCCCTAGGGGTAATCACGGTTATTGCCGGTGTGGCAGGCAGCGGAAAATCCTCACTTATGGAGCACTTTAAATCGGTGTACCCAGAGAATGTAATTTCAATAAGGCAAAAGGACATCGGCATAAACTTGCGCTCGACACCTGCCACCTACCTTGAAATATGGGACGAGATACGCAATATTTTTGCCAAGGAGAACAAGGTTTCTAATGGATATTTCAGCTTTAATTCCAAGGGCGGATGTCCGGCTTGCGGCGGAAAAGGAATTATAGTCTCGGGGATGGCGTTTATGGATGCCATTGAAACGGTGTGTGAGGTGTGCGAGGGGTCAAGATTTTCCAAAGAAGTGCTGAAATATAAATTTAAAGGCAAAAATATTGCACAGGTGATGGATTTGTCGGTGACACAGGCGGCAGAATTTTTCTCGCAATATAGCTTTGTGTCAAAATTACGGTCGCTGGAAAAGGTGGGGCTTGGCTATCTGCACCTAAACCAATCCATGACAACCCTGTCCGGCGGAGAGCTGCAAAGGGTGAAATTGGCGAGCAAATTAAACGAAAAGGGGAAGGTGTTTATACTGGACGAGCCAACGGACGGGTTGCACCTAGACGACATAAAGCGGCTGATAGCGCTATTTAACCAGTTGGCAGACGCCGGAAATACTCTGTTTATAATCGAGCACAGCATTGACGTTATGAAGCAGGCAGACTATATAATTGAGCTTGGCTCTGGCGGCGGAAGCCAAGGGGGGGAAGTGCTCTACACAGGCACACCACAAAATATGATAACCCAAGAAAAATCTGTGACAGGGCGATATCTATACCAAAGCACGGTAGAATAAAATCCCCACTTTAAAATCCTTTTTGTGCAAAGTTATAAAATACCACCATTTTCAAGGCGGTTTTTATGGCGAGTTACAAATATTGAAAAAACAGTTGACTTATGGTACAGGCACACATATAATGTTAACAACAGCTAAGATGAAGAACAAGTAAGAGGCAATGAAGCGACCAGAGAGCTTTCGGTTGGTGAGAGAAAGTGTGCGGATAACCTTTGAATACATCTTCTATGCTTACAGGTGAAGAATTTACAATTTGTGTAGCCTGCTACGGAACCGCCCGTTAAAGCGAAGGGTATTCTGCCCCTAAAGGCACGATACCTGCTAAGGTCAGCTTTTCGCAAGAGGCTGATAAATAGAGGTGGTAACACGGGAATTACTTTTAATTTTCTCGTCCTCTGATTTTAATTAATCAGAGGACGATTTTTTTATACGAATTTTCCTCTGGCAAACACAATTTTATCTTAAAGGAGAAGAGCTATGAAAAAACTTTTGGCAATTTTATTGGCTATGACAATGGCGGTTTCTATGGCGGGCTGTTCCAAAGAGAAAGCACCCGACAGCGCACAGGATAGTGGCACAGCACCCAAAGCAGAGACACAGAAAGATAAGAAAGAAAAAATCAAAATAGGAATTTTGCAGTACATGGAGCACACGGCGCTGGACGAGGCAAGGGACGGATTTGTGGCGGCACTAAAGGAAAATGGCTTTGTGGACGGAGAAAATATTGAAATTGACTTTCAAAATGCTCAGGCAGACCAATCGAACCTTTTGACTATGAGCCAGAGGTTTGTAAACAATAAAAGCGATTTGATATTGGCAATTGCCACAGGTGCGGCACAATCAGCGGCGGCACAGACCAAGGATATCCCAATACTTTTCACCGCTGTAACCGACCCTGTAGCGGCAGGGCTAGTAAATTCTAACGAGGCTCCCGGTGGCAATATTTCCGGAACAAATGACATGAGCCCAATGGAAAAGCAGATAGAGCTTATGCTCACCCTTGCCCCAGACACAAAAACCGTGGGGGTTATGTACACCAGCAGCGAGGACAATTCCGTTATGCAGGCGGCGGCAGTCAAGGAGATTTTAAAGAAAAAGGGGCTGACATACATAGAGCAAACGGTCACCTCATCAAATGACGTGCAGCAAGCTACCCAGTCTATCGTCACCAAATGCGATGCCATATACATTCCAACGGACAACACTTTCGCCTCTGCGATGCCAATAGTTGGAGAGATTACCCAAAAGGCTAAGGTGCCGGTAATTTGCGGCGAGGAAAGTCCGGTTAAAAACGGAGGACTTGCCACCTTGGGGCTAAACTACTACAATTTAGGCCACCAGACAGGGGAGATGGCAGTTAGAGTGCTAAAGGGCGAGGACATTTCAAAGCTGCCTGTAGAGTCACAGGAAAAATACAGCTACCTTATAAATGGGGAAACAGCTAAGGCGATAGGCATTACGGTGCCCGACGAGCTAAAGGAATTTGTTAAATAGCAGATATGACAGTATAAAACACAAGACCGAAAACTGTGATGCCAAGGCTCACGGTTTTCGGTCTGATTTTTTAAGCGATATTACTGTAATTGGGCTAGTTAAAGTAGGTGGCAAGAATTTCGTTAACCTGCTTGCCGTCTGCCTTTCCCTTGGTTAGGGGCATAAGATTTTTCATGATAATCCCCTTTTCCTTGGCGGTTGGCTGGGTTAAGCCAAGAGAGGTAAGAACCGTGTCGATAGCTGCTTTGATTTCCTCTTCACTCATCTGGGTTGGCAGATAAACGGAAAAATATTCGATGGTCTTTTGGCTTTTCGCCACCACGTCCTCATACCCCGCAGGGGCAGTTTCGATGGTTTCCTTTAACTGCTTTACCTCACGAGAGACAACGGCTTGTTCCTCCTCGGGGGTCAAGTCACTGCGTTTGTCAATAAATTTTGCCTTTAAGGCGGCGAGCAAGCCGGACAGTGCGTCCTTTTTTTCGGTGTCGTGAGCTTTCAGCGCCGCCATCATCTCACCACGAACCTGTTCAATAAGTGTCATAATAATATATTTCCTTCCTGTATAGTTATACTAATATATTACAGCTTTTTGTGGAATAATACAACAAGAATACTGTAATATGTAGGGAAATTATTAAGTTTTGTTTATATTGTTGACATTGTGGGAAAAAGATGATAGATTGTATGATAGCAAAAGTTTTATTCGCTTTCGTTTTATTTTATTTTGGAAGGGTAGCGTTATAATGGAACTAAAACCAAGACATATTGAATTTAGAGACTCGATAGATAGTATAATAAATCAGCCTAAGGTACAGGAGATGAGCCGTATTTCTCAGCACGTAAACGGCATAAGCTGCTTAGACCATTGCCTTTTTGTATCGTACATGAGCTTTGCAGTGTGCAAAAAACTGGGGCTTGATGCTAATGCGGCGGCGAGAGGGGCGCTTTTACATGACCTGTATCTGTGCAATTGGGATTACACGGATATTGGACACTGGAAAAGGCTGACAATTCACCCCCAAATGGCGCTGGAGAATGCACGTGAGTTTGGGCTGTCCAACTTGGAAAAAGATATTATTTCAAAGCATATGTGGCCCATCACCCTCTTCCACATTCCGGTGCATCGGGAGAGCGCAGTGGTGAACCTTGCAGACAAAATCTGCGCAACTGCGGAGATGTGCGGAATATACTGGCATTTAAAAACCAAAACTCAGCTACGCTGTTTAAACAGAGCCTTGGCATAAAGGGCTTGGGATAAGCTCGGTATAAAAGCTTGCCCCTTTGTGGTTTTGCCATAGGGCAGAAAATTTTATAGGGCACAAAACTTAAATTAAAATGGCGCACCACTTTTAAAGCTGTGGTGCGCCATTTTTTGCAATTTCAGTGGTACAGTTGCCTTGCTGTTTTGCTGTCTTGGGAAAAATTATATAATTATCTTGGAAAGAACTTCTCCCACATTTTCTCTTATCACCAAATCAGCAACGCTTTCAAGACCCGTCTCGTCACGGTTTATCAAAACCAAGGTTTCGCCGCCAAAATATTGGAGCAGGCTGGCGGCGGGATAAACGGTGAGGGAGGTGCCGGCGACAATCATGGTGTCGGCAGTGATGATGGCATTTATCGCCCCCGACACAGTCTCCTCGTTTAAGATTTCGTCATATAAAACTACATCGGGTTTGAGAATACCGGTGCAGCTGCATCGAGGAATTCCTTGACTGTTTAGAATGTACTGCCCGTCATACATCTTGTTGCAGCGGCTGCAATAGTTTCGGTGCACACTGCCGTGCAGCTCGAAAACCTTGCGGTTGCCTGCCTTTTGGTGCAAGCCGTCAATATTTTGGGTGACAATGCCGGTGAGCTTTCCTGCCGCCTCCAGCCGTGCTAAAAAAATGTGGGCGGCGTTGGGCATAGCGGAAAGAAAAAGCATTTTGTCCTTATAGAAACGAAAAAACTCCTCGGTGTCTGTCACGAAAAAATCGTGGCTTAAAATGATTTCAGGGGGATATTTGTACTTTTGGTTGTACAGTCCGTCGGTGGAGCGAAAATCAGGTATTCCACTCTCGGTAGACACTCCGGCACCGCCAAAGAAGACAATTTTTTTTGATGAAGATATAATGTCCTGTAAAGTGTTAGTCAATTAAATCACGCCCCCAATCTATTTTTTTATAGTTTATTTCTCGTAATGCTTGTTAAGCGCATCCGCTTGGTGACATGGTGTGAGAATAATTTCCGGAATTTGAACATTGGCAGGAAGGTTGCAAACGTATGCAACAGTTTGCGCTATATCGTCAGGGGTCAGCGCCTCGATACCGGTGTAAACATTCTTTGCTTTAGCCACATCGCCCTTAAAACGAACTATGCTGAATTCCGTCTCCACAAGCCCCGGCTCAATGGTGGTGACACGGATGGGCGTGGTCATAAGGTCAATTCTAAGCCCATCGCTGATATATCTTACCGCCGCCTTGGAGCCGCAGTAAACTGCACCGCCGGCATAGGCTTCATTTCCGGCTACAGAGCCTAAATTTATGACAACCCCCTGAGCATTGCGGCGTACCATCTGGGGCACAACTGCTTTGATGACATATAAAAGACCCTTTACATTGGTGTCAATCATGTCGTCAATATCTTCAATTTGATTTTCATAAACCTTTTCTGTGCCCTTGGCAAGTCCGGCATTGTTAACAAGAATATCAATATCCTGCCACTCCTTTGGCAAAGCTGCCAATTTTTCCATTACATCCTTGGAGCTTCTCACATCAAGTGGGAGACACAGCACCTTTACGCCATACTCGCTGCCTATCTTTGCACCGATGTCGCTCAACAGCTCTGTGCGCCTAGCACAAAGAATTAGGTTTGCTCCAAGCTTTGCCAGCTCGTAAGCGCAGGAGCGGCCAATTCCACTTGTTGCCCCTGTAATAAATGCAATTTTACCTGTTACTCGATTTTCCATAGCTTTAAAAATCCTCCTAAAATATATTGTTAATATGCAACATAGTTTTATCTATGTCTTTTATTGAAAAAGCGCCGCACATTGCCATGGTGTCGCAAAGCTCGCTCCGCAGCTTGTTGACGTATGCGGTGACTCCCTCCTCCTCGCCACCGTAAACCGCAGTGACAAAGGGACGTGCTATAATTACGGCATCCGCACCAAGAGCCAGCGCCCGAAAGATGTCGGTTCCACTGCGTATTCCGCCGTCCACAAAAACTTTCATTCGCTTGCCCACAGCTTGCGAAATGTCCCAAAGTACTTGGGCGGTGGCGGGACAGCCGTCCAAAACTCTGCCGCCGTGGTTGGATACAACGATGGCTTTTGCCCCTGCCTTTTCTGCCTTTAAAGCGCCCTCCACCGTCATAACACCCTTTACAATGAAAGGAATTTTGGCAAGAGCAACGATTTCTGACAGCTCCTGTGTGGATTTACTGCCGGCAGGTGGGGTGAGATTTTTCAAAAAGGGCAGACCAGCGGCATCAATATCCATGGCGACAGCAAAAGCGTTTGACTCCTGTACAAGGGCAAGTTTTTCCTTGATGGTGTCAAGGTTCCAAGGCTTTACCGTAGGAATTCCCATGCCAAGACAGCTCTTTATTGCCTGAGTTGCCGCAACCATAACTTGTGGGTTGGTGCCATCCCCGGTGAAGGCGGCGATACCATTGTTGCGACAGCTTTTAACCAAAATATCATTGTACTGCATATCGCTGTATCTGTCACCATAGTGGAGGTTGACAGCACCTACCGGCCCTGCAAAAACAGGCAGAGCGAAAGGCTGATTAAACAGATTGACACAGGTGTCCACCGGCTTATTTTCACACAGAGTGTCCATATTTATATGTATTTCCTGCCACTTTTGATAGTTGCGCATGGCGGTGTCGCCAATGCCTTTAGCACCAGGGCCGGGCATTGTGTTTTTGCAGGCAACGCCATTGCACACAGGGCAGGCTTTGCAAAAAGGCCCCATACATTTCCTTGCATTTTCCAGAACTTGGCTATATTCCATAATTTTCTCCTTCATGAGAGAACCGCCCTAAAGACCCATAAACCCAAAAGAGCGTATTCCATATTATATTATAATTGTAACACAAAAAAGCAGAAAACAAAATGAAAAAGCAACCAAAAATTACAGTGAAAATTTGGTTGCCTTTTTCGATAATGCCTATATTTTGCTCACGTAGATGTGCGCATCCCGCAGCTGGCTGTCTGTGACAGGGGAGGGGGCACCCATCATCAAATCCTGTGCCGAGCCGTTGAGAGGGAAGGCTATGACGTCACGTATCGTCTCCTCGCCGCACAGCAGCATAACAATTCTGTCCACCCCCGGTGCCATGCCCGCATGGGGCGGTGCGCCGTACTGAAAAGCGGTGTACATGGCGCCAAACTTTGTCTTTATCTCCTCCTCACCATAGCCGGCAATTTCAAAGGCTTTGCGCATAATTTCCGGGCTGTGGTTTCTCACCGCCCCCGAGGACAATTCTATGCCATTGCACACGATGTCATATTGGTAGGCGAAGATGTCCAGAGGGTCAAGGGTATTAAGCGCCTCTAAGCCGCCCTGCGGCATGGAAAAGGGGTTGTGAGTGAAGTCGATTTTTCTCTCCTCCACATTGTATTCATACATGGGGAAGTCCACGATATAGCAAAATTCAAAGCTGTCAGGGTCAACAAGCGCCAATTCCTCACCCAGCCATCTGCGAACACCTCCGGCAAGGGATGAGACGATTTCTTTCGAGTCGCAGATAAAGAAAATGGTATCGCCGCTTTTAATGTTTTCCTCCAAAATAAGCTTTGCCTGCTCATCTGGGGTTAAAAATTTGGCGATAGGCCCTTTAAAAGTGCCCTCGGTGTAGGTGAGATATCCTAAGCCCTTCATTCCCAAAGCGATTGCGGCGCTCTCAGCCCCATCAAAAAATTTCCGTGACTGCCCTGAGCAATTCGCCACGATGCCACGCACCGCCTTGCCTTTAAAAAGCGGGAAATTTGCCGTGGCAAAAAAATCCGTCAAATCGTTTATAACCAGTGGGTTTCTAAGGTCGGGCTTGTCGGTGCCGTAATGGAGCATAGAGTCGGCAAAGGAGATGCGCCTAAAGGGGGCAGGGGAAACCTTTTTGTTGGTAAAGGCTTTGAAGGTGTTGTACAAAACCGTTTCGCCAATCTGGAAAATATCCTCTTGGGTGGCAAAAGCCATCTCAAAATCCAGCTGATAAAATTCTCCGGGAGAGCGGTCGCCACGGGCGTCCTCATCACGAAAGCACGGGGCAATTTGATAGTACTTGTCAAAGCCTGCCACCATCAAAAGCTGTTTAAACTGCTGTGGAGATTGGGGCAGAGCATAAAATTCTCCCGCATGCACACGGCTGGGCACAAGGTAGTCACGAGCGCCCTCGGGGGAGGAGGAGGTCAAAATTGGAGTCTGCAAATCCACAAAGCCAAGAGCCTCCATCTGGCTGCGCAAAAAGCTGATAATCTTACTGCGCATAAGAATGTTGCTGTGCAGCTTTTCATTTCTCAAATCAAGATAGCGGTATTTTAGCCGTATCTCCTCTCGAGTGTGGTGAGAAAGGTCAATTTCAAAGGGCAGCATATTTTTACAGGGGCCTAGAATTTCCGGCGCACAGGAGTGTACCTCCACGCTTCCCGTGGCAAGCTTTTCATTCACAGCCTCATTTTCCCTTGGCATAACGGTACCTACAGCACGGATAACCGTCTCGGTGCCCACGCCCTCCATCACCGCCTGGTTGTGAAAAACAACTTGCGTAATTCCATATTGGTCACGCAGGTCGATAAAAATTACCCCGCCATGGTCACGAATTGTGTCTACCCAGCCGCAAAGGCTGACGGTACTGCCGATGTGGGATTGCCTAAGCTCTCCGCAGGTGTGTGTTCTAAGCATAACGATACCTCCTTAAAAAAATAAAAATCCCGGAAATTCCAATTAGGAAATTTCCGGGACGAGTTTTTAAAAAAATACCCGCGGTGCCACCCGACTTGATGCAAAAAGCATCCACTTTAATATTCAATTCCCGGTTTAAAGTTAAAAATTGTTACGCAAGAGTGTTCCCGATTTCCCCTATTGCTGATTTACGCTTGCAGCCGGTGACGTAAAATCTCTTGCAGCCATTTAACGGGCAAATGAGTCTCTTTGTTACGATTATAGGTACTTGCACGGCTAAAGTCAAGGGGTGGTACGATTATTTATATCAAAGTTACATTTTTATTGTATTTATGACAGAAATTTGTTAGAATATACAATAGAAGATAATTTAGCGTCTGTTTTAAAAGAAATATTAAGGGGCGTGTAAAGTTGAAACAAAACTGTAAAATGGCTGTAAGACGGTGGCTGCTGCTATTGGCGGCGGTTATACTAATGGCTCTGCCGGTGGAGGCATCGCTAGGCGCTCTGCCAAAGGAGGCGTCGGTGAGAGCTTTGCCCCAAAGAACACAGGTTAAGGTTGCGTATGTGGTGCAAAAGGGGCTGTCCGAGCTGGACGAAAACGGCGGCGGCACTGGGTATACATATGAATATATTAACAAGCTAGCGCAGTTTGCCGGATGGGACTGTGAGTTTGTAGTGGTAGAGGGCGAGACGGAGTCGGACAGGATTGTGAAGGCTATGGAGCTGGTGCAGTCAGGGGAGCTTGACGTCATTGGCTTTATGCTTAAAAACCCTGCCACGGAAGAAATACTGGAATATCCAAGGCAAAAATATGGGGTGGTGTATGACACGCTCTTGGCAGACGAAAACCAAACGGAAATCAATGAGTCCAATTATATGCTGAGCAGCTCCCTGCGTGTGGCAGTTCTGGAAGGGGCAAAGACCCGCAACGGCGAGCTGGAACAGTTTATGGAGATGAACAATATATCCTACCAAAAGGTGGAATGTCATGACCAAGCGGCGCAGGAAGCGGCGATAAAAAATGGGGCGGCAGATGTTATGCTTCACGTAACATTAAGACCCATTGATGGCACAAGACAGATTGAAAAGTTTGCACCACGCCCCTTCTATATTGCTGCGACAAAGGGAAATGTTGACTTGACAAGGGATATAGATGATGCTATCTCCAAGATAAACATGACCGATCCATACTATGAATCACGGCTGTTTACCCAGCATTTTGGCAATACCAAGGGCAAGTTTTGGCTTTCCGATGGGGAAAAAAATTATATATCTCAAAAAAAGACGGTAAATGTATTGGTGCTACCCCAGTTAGCCCCCTTTGCAACGGTGGACAGAAATGGAGAGGTTGGGGGAATATCTCGTTTTATTCTGGAAAAGCTGCGGGCAGATACCGGTCTTGATATGAAATTTATAACGGTAGAAAATATAGATGATATGCCCGAAAGGATTAAAGAAGGGGATATAGATATAGTCTATGGCGTCTCGAATGACATTATTGAAGTTCACAAGTTTGGCGCAGTGATGTCCCAGCCCTATATAAGGGTGGATATGGCGGCTTTTTACAACAGCAATTCCATGGCTAAGGAAAAAAGCCAGTGCATATTGGCAACCTCTGAGGACTCAGCTTTGATAAAAGAGGAGGAGTATAAAGGGGTGCACCATTATACAAGCGTGGAGGAATGTGTAAAAGCGGTTAATGGCGGCAGGGCGGATGTGGGCTTTGCAAATAGCTATTCTGTAGATTTTTACAGCATGAACAACAGGTGTACTAACCTTCAGGTTGTGCCGGTGACGGGCAGTATGCGCACCATTGGTTTTGGGGTGGTAGACCCTCGTGACATACAGCTTTTATCTATAATCAACAAAAGGGTGCGCACCATAGGTGAGGATGAAATAGATGGATATCTGCTGCAAGAGGTGGAAAAGCTTGGAACGAACAGTCCGGCTAATTTCATAAAATCAAATATGGCGCTTGCAGTGGGCACAGTTAGCATATTTTTATTTGCCATCGTTACGGCGGTGACATTTGCCTACATAAATGTACTGAATAAAAGAAAAAATGCCCAGCTTAGCGAGGCATACGCTGTGGCAAAGAAAGCAAACCAAGCAAAGACGGAGTTTTTAGCACGTATGAGCCATGAGATGCGAACGCCATTGAGCGCCGTAATAGGCATGACGAACATTGCAAGAGACAATGTTAAAGACGAACAGCAGCTAAACAACAGTCTCGACAAAATTGATGTGGCATCGGAGCATCTGCTCCAGATTATAAATGATGTTTTGGACATGACCAAGATAAATGAGGGCAAATTAAAGCTTAGAATAGCACCCTTTGATTTTAAGCAGATGATGAGATCATTGGAGGTAATATATAAAGGCTATGCCAAAGAAAATAATATTTCCTTGGAGTGTAAGCTGGACGATAGAATATCAGATTTTGTTATGGGGGATGCTCTGCGCATAAAGCAAATTGTAATAAATCTTTTATCCAACGCTGTAAAATATAACGTGAAAAATGGTATGGTGAAGCTGTCTGCAACGATTATAGAGCAAAATGATACTGCCCAGACCATAAGAATATCGGTGAAAGATACTGGCATAGGAATTTCCAAGGAGAGCAAAAAAATAATTTTTGAGGCATTTGAAAGGGCACAGGCAGCAGATGAAGGGGCGATTGAAGGCACGGGGCTAGGGCTGTCCATCTCCCAAAAGATGGCGCAGCTCATGGACAGCAAAATCGAAGTGGAGAGCGAGCCGATGGGCGGCAGCAACTTTTACCTTGATGTGACACTTTTAAAATGCAGCGGCGAAAATATTGCGGTATCTCGGGAAAAAGGCGAGCAACTCGTAGAGCTTAACGGCAAAAACATTATGGTGGTGGACGATAATTCCATAAATGTGATGATACTTGAAAAAGCTTTGAGTAAACTGGGCGCCCATGTGGTGGGAGCGCAGGACGGCAAGCAGGCGGTGGAAAAATTCCAGCAGAGCGCCGAGGGATACTACAGCGCAATATTTATGGATATACGTATGCCGGTTTTGGGGGGCTATGAAGCCACAAAGCAGATACGCTGTATTGACCGAGCGGATGGGAAAACAGTTAAAATTGTGGCGGTGTCTGCCAACGCATTTGCCGATGACATAGATAAATCGCTGGATAGCGGAATGGACGCACATTTGGCAAAGCCCATAGATTCTGACAAGCTGTACAGCATTTTGAAAAATATTGTGCAGAGCGATGATAAAAATAAAGCCTAATGGCTGAAAAGCGGCGGCAGGAGTGACAAATTTCAGTAAAATAAGAAAGATATAAAAAATAGACGGGGCAAACTTTTACGTTTTGCCCCGCCTTAAATTTTAAAAATTACTGCCCCTCAAGGCGCTTTTGCGCACGCTTGAACCAGCCGCCGAACATATAATAAAGAATAAACATCATGGAAGTGACCGCCCATGTGATGGGGTAGCTTATTATGGCAACATCAATAACCGGATTTAATGGCACCACTATAAATATCCAAGCAATGCGCAGAACACAAATTCCAAAGACGGTGATAAGTGTGGGGATTATGCTGTCCCCAACGCCACGCATGGCACCTGAGAGAATTTCAATCCCAACATAGCACACGTAAAAGGGCGCCATGATTTGCATAATGTGAACGCCTATTTCAATTACAACGGTATCGTTTGTAAAGACACGATAGAAGAAAACCGAGCCGAAATACAGCATACCGGCAAGGGAAAGGGTGGCAATGGAGGAGAGAATGACCCCTGCCTTTACGCACTGGCGCACACGGGAGTAGTTTCTCGCCCCAAAGTTTTGGCTGACAAAGGTGGTGACGGTTATGCCAAAGGAGTTCAAGGTCATCCAGAACATTGCATCCAGCTTGCCATAGGACGTCCAGGCGGCTACAGCATCGGTGCCAAAGGAGTTTATGCAGGATTGTATCGTTATGTTTGAGATGGAAAACAGAACCGATTGTAGTCCGGTGGGAATTCCAATCTTGAAAATTTCGCCGCAGGTTTGCCGGTCAAAGGATATCTCGTTTAAATGCAGCTTGCGCTCGTCCGTGCCGCCCATCAAGGTGACTACCACAAAAACAGCACTGACAGCTTGGGATATTACTGTGGCAACAGCTGCACCCATAACCCCCATGCCCATATATACAACAAAAACAATGTCTAAAACAATGTTCACAATGCTACTCACAATTAAAAACTGCAACGGCTTTTTGGAGTTGCCCATGGCTCGCAAAACACCCGAGCCAATGTTGTACACCAAGTTGAAAACCGAGCCGGCAAAATAAATGCGGATATAGATAACAGCGTATTCTAAAATGTCAGCGGGTGTACCCATAGCTTTTAGCATCAAGGGGGAAAGGGGAATACCCACACACATCAAAAGCACTCCGCCGCCCACAGCAATAGCCATAGATGAATGCATGGCAAGGCTTGCTTTTTCAACATTTTGTGCGCCGTAATATTGGGCGATAACAACTCCGGCACCGGAGGAAAGCCCTACAAAAAATCCCACTAAAAGATTAATTATCGTCCCCGTAGGCCCGCCCACTGCCGCAAGAGCCTGCTTGCCTACAAAGTTACCCACGATTACCGCATCGGCGGTGTTGTACAGCATCTGGCAAAAGGTACCAAGCCATATGGGTAGGAAGAATAGCATTATATTCTTGTAAAGGCTGCCTTCAAGTATTTTATTTTGTTCCATATACTGCTCCTTTAATGTATTAGTTCAATGTGCCAAGTAACCGTATTAATAATATAACATATTATATATATATTTTACAATATGAGAATGATAATACTTTTTACCCCTAAGGTCAAGGGAAAAAAGATAAAAGTAAAAATAAATGTTGATAATGCCCGATAATTTGTTGTATAATAAAAAAATAACTGTGCAATAGTATAACACTATTAGGAAGATAAGAGGAAATTCAATGAAAACTATGCTCGTGGTAGATGACATGGAGATAAACCGTGCTATATTCAGAGAGATGTTTTTCCGTGAATTTGAGATTTTGGAAGCGGACGGCGGCATACAAGCTTTGGAAATGCTGAAAAAAGAGGGAATTGACATTGTTTTGCTGGACATAGTTATGCCCAAAATGAATGGAATAAATTTCCTAAAGGAGATAGCAAAGGATAAAAATTATTCTAACTTGCCCATTATAGCGGTTACTGCCGAGGCAAAATACCAACTGGAGGCGCTGCAAAATGGAGCGTGGGATTTTATTGCAAAGCCGGAGCGGGAGGAGATTATAAAAGCGAGGGTGTTCAATGTTTTAAGCCGCAAGGAATTGACCATAGAAAAGGAGCGGACGGAGACATTGGCAAGATTGCAGTTTGAGACGGAAGCATTTCAGTACAAGCTGTTAAATTCCCTGCGCAAATATGGAGTTGCCGCTTGGGAATATGACGTGAGCAAAAAATGCATAATACAGAACATGAATTCCCAAGCAACCCATGGATTTGACACCATAGTCCCCAACGTCCCCGCCTCCCTTATAAAA
Organism: Oscillospiraceae bacterium; assembly: GCA_036667055.1. Lineage (GTDB taxonomy): Bacteria > Bacillota > Clostridia > Oscillospirales > Ruminococcaceae > RGIG3102. The sequence goes on along the minus strand of JAVWUR010000013.1, from coordinate 15,954 downwards.
AGCAAATATGTGCACCCGGACTCGGTTGATGATTTTAAAGAGCTTTATCGGGAGGTCATTCAGGCAAAGCCCGAGGCGACAAGGGATATTTTGGTTCAAAACGCTGACAGAACCGGATATTGGTGGGAGAGAATAACCTATATTCCGCTTTTTGACATCGAGGGCAAGCACACAAAATCAATAGGCACATCCATAGATGTAACCTATGTCCATGAACAGGAAACTCGTCTGGAAATGGCAAAAAAATGTGCTAGCGTTGATTCCTTAACCAATGTTTTGAACCGTGCAAGCTTTGAAGAAAAGGTCAGCTTTAACCTTCAAAACATAGATGAATGTGCGGCTTTTGTGCTGTTGGATTTTGATAATTTTAAGTTTATTAACGATACATATGGACACATTGCCGGAGATTGTGTGCTCAAAGAATTGGCGCTTAGAATGAAAAAAGCCTTGCGCAGCACGGACTTTGTGGGCAGAATAGGCGGAGATGAATTTGCGCTGTTTATAACGGGTATAATAGATGAAACTTTTTTAAGCGAAAAGCTGGATGCCATAATAAAAAGCATGGCAAGCCCCATTGATATAGACAGTGCGGTTTTGCAGCAGACGGTAAGCATGGGGGCGGCTTTAAAGCGTGGAAAAGGCAATGTAAGCTTTGGCGAGCTGTACAGTCGGGCAGACACAGCCCTTTACACAGCAAAGCGCAAAGGGAAAAATCGTTGGTATATGTGAGAACAAAAGATAAAAGAGCGCCGGTAGAAGGCGTTCTTTTGTTTTTTTATAGAAAAATTTTCGCAGATACTTGATTTTTTTGCGGAATAAATATATAATACAAGGTATGCCATATTTTGCCATTTGCTTAAATGAGAGGTACATTTAATCGAGTAGCAGCTAGGGTAAATATAAAAATAAATTTCGATTTACATCCCTAAGGCTGATTTTAAAAAGCTACGGGCCTGTAAACAACGGGTGTTTTTGCAAACGAAAATGCCTTCCGCTTTTTGAAAAGGAGTTTAAAAAAATGAAAAAGTTACTTATTGTATTGTCAATTGTTTTGTCCCTGTCAATGGTTTTTGCCGGTTGCTCAAAGGCACCTGCAAATGAGCCTGCAAAGGACTCAGCACCACAGCAAGAGGCAGTGGCAACCCCAGAACCACAAGGGGAACAGCCCGTTGCACCAGAGGTGGAAACACCTAATATCAAGCTTGCAGTAGAGGGCGTGGACAAGGTTACCGAGATAACGGGAGCAGACCTTGTTAAATTAACAGTGACAGACCTTACCTCGGCAGTCACAAACAAAAACGGCGAGACGTCAGAGAATGTCTACACAGGCGTTATTCTAAAGGACGTGCTTGCGTCAATGGGCGTTACAGATTTAAAAACACTTACCATCGAAGCGTCAGACGGCTACAAGGTGGTATATGAAAAAGATATGGCACTTGCAGATGATGTGATTTTGGCGTGGCTTAAAGATGGACAGCCAATGGAGAACAATGAAGTTCGCATCACCCCTGCAAAGGCAAGCGGAAAAACTCTTGCAAAGATGGCTGTAAAGCTTATCGTAGAACAGTAAGCGGTGCAAGAGGAATATGAAAAAGTTAACAAAAATATTTACGGCTGTACTTTGTACAGTCGTATTCCTCGTTGGTTGCGGTGAAAAAGCACCACAAAAAGCAGCCAATGTGCTCACGGACGGCGTGTATACCTCCTCTGCCAAAAGCCATGGTGGGGATTTGTCGGTGGAGATGACCTGCAAAGACGGCAAAATTACCGACCTAAAGGTGCTAAACCACAGCGATACACCGGAATATGCGATAAAAGCTACGGAAAAATTACCGGGGGAGATAGTCAAGGCACAATCATTGGGTGTGGATGTTATCTCGGGGGCGACAATGACCAGCCGTGCCATTATGGGGGCGGCGGCACAGTGTGTAAGAGATGCAGGGGGCAATGCACGGGAGTATGGATATGTCCCTGTAGGCGAGATTGCAGGCAAACAGGCAATCACCATAATGGGGCTTACCGATGGGGATAAATCCTACACAGGAGAGCAGGTCAAGGCATTTGAAGCGGTGGAGGCAGACACGGTGTCGGTCAATGCTGCGGGGGAGAAAACCCCAACAAAATGCAAGGGCGTGCTGCTGGAAACCATTCTTGCCGATTGCGGCACCTCACAAAAAAATTATGGCTCAATAATAATCACAGCAACGGACGGGTATGCCATTGAGATACCTGCTGATGTGCTGCAAAAAAGAGATATAATCATCTCCTATGAAACAAACGGCGAGCCTTGCGATTTACGCAGCGTTGTGCCGGACGAAAGAGCTATGTACTGGGTAAAATTCATAGAAAAAATCGAGCTGATGAACCCTGTAGAAGAGGTGCCAATAAAAAAGGTGCTAATGCAGGAAACCCTGTTAAAGCCACTGGCTGTTACAGAATATAAATATAAGGACAGTGCCGACCAAGCGGTTGCTATGGCGGATGTGCTCACAGCGATGGGGGCAAAAACCGATTTTGTGACCTTGACTGGGGCAGACGGCTGGGGCAAGGCGGAAAAATGGGATTTGGCACAGGCACAGTATCTAAAAATCACAGGGGAGGACGCCCCTATGTTTGTAGGGCCTGACCTGCCCGAGGGTATGCGGCTTAAAAAGACCCTCTCCATAAAAACCGGAGAAAATTGCTGCGTCAGCGTGGAAATGGCAAAGGAAAAGCTGGGGGCAAACTCCTTTAAAGTGGGGGGAGCGGCAGCGGAAGGAGTCAAAGCATCGGCACTGTTAAAGGAGCTAGGAGCAAAGGAAGCGGCAAATTACACCTTGACAGGGGCAGACGGCTTTACCAAAACCATCACGGCTGGAGATATGGAAAAATGCTACATCACCCTAGAAGAGGATGGTGCTAAGGCACAGTTTGACACACAGGACAAGTCTACAAGTGTAAAGCAGCTTATTTCCATAACATTGGAGGGCTAAAAGGTGCGTAAACTCACGGATAAATTTTCCATCTACCATCTTGTAGTCATCGCCTTTATGTCGGCGTGCGGCATAGCAATAAAAAGTATAATAGTTCCCCTTGTACACATCGTTACAAGCTCGTTATTTATCCCCGGCGGTGCTATCGCCGGGGGTATCTATATGCTGTTTTTGGTGTTGGCAAGGGGAATTTGCAAAAAATTTGGAACAGGATTTTTAACAGGACTAACTCAGGCGGTTATGGTTATGATAGTTGGAGTTTCAGGCTCTCACGGCATCATAAGCCTTGTGACCTATGCTATGCCGGGGCTGGCTGTGGATATCGTGTTCCTTTTTGCTAAAAAGGACAATTACGGAATACTCACCTTTATGGTGGCGGGTATGGCGGCAAACCTCACCGGCTCCCTCCTTGTAAATTCCGTGTTTTTTAACCTGCCCCTTGTGCCGCTTATGTTAAGCATTTCCTTGGGGGCACTTTCGGGAGGATTTGGAGGTGTTATCGCATGGCAAATTTACAAAAACTTAAAAAAATCACAGCTATTATGATGTCACTGTCCCTCATAGTATGCCTTGCAGGGTGTGCTCGGGCGGAAAAATCTGTCCCCTTTGCTGCCCGAGTGAGCGTACAGGGAGACGTTGAAAACCCCTATCTTTTCACAGGGGAAGAGGGGTATAAAAGCTATAAAATAACCGATGAGGGCAAGGAATATACGGCGGTCAGCTTGGGGGATATAGTCGCAGCGGCACAGCCAAACGCAGAGGAGCACACTCTTTTGCTCATAGGCAGAGATGGGCTGACAAGCGAAATTGACGGCAAGGATTTGTCGGGCTGTCACATCGCTTACACAGATGATTTGGGCTGGCAGCACATCGCCGAAAACCATCCCATATCCAGCCGTGTAAAGCTGCTGGATAAAATTGTGGTGGTGGCAAAGGATTATGAAATGCAGGGTGCAAATTTTGCAGGGAACACCAAAAAAACTTCCCTCACCCCCGGCAGCGTTTACAAAACAGGGTTTGGCAGTGAAATTGTGAAAAGCGGAACCTCCGAAATAAACGGGCGGTATGTCTCCGTTTACACAAAGGACATCACAGCAAGGCTTACCGATGTTATGGATTTTGAAAAAACCGTGGCTATTTTCACAAAAGACGGCAGGACAACCTTTGATAGACCCAATGAAAACAGTAGAATTATTGTGGGGACAAATTCCATAACCTATATAAAATCCACCGATGAAAGGGTGGAAAATATCGGGGGCATTTTGGCAGACCCTCCACTTTTGTCCATCACGGAAACCTACAATGACGCTCTGTCAAAGCTTGACAAAGGACAGCGGGTTTTGATAATTGAGATTGACGGCTGGGGCAAAACCATTGCAGATTACGCCAAGGAAAAGGGCGTTTCTAAGTTTTTAAACGGATGTGAGCAGCAGACACTTTTGTCGGTGTACCCCTTTGTATCTACAGCCGGGCTTGCGGCGATGGTCACAGGAAAAACAGGGGAGGAAAACGGAATATATTCCCGTCAGCACAAGGAATTAAAATGTGAGGATATCTTTGAGACGGTGGCAAAAAGCGGCAAAAAGGCAAGCTACATTGAAAACTCAATCGGGCTGATAAAAACCTCCTTGCCACCAACATTGTCCCCCGACATTGACAAACCCGATGATGGAGTGCTAAAAAATACCTTGGCTGCCATAGAGTCGGACAGTGATTTTATCTACACACATTTTCACAGCGTGGACGATTTTGCCACCACCTACGGGCCATATGCCGACAAAACTATGGCACAGCTGGACGAGGTGGATAGGATGGTTAAAGAATTAGCGGAAAAATTCGAGGGCACAGTGATAATAACCGCAGACCACGGACTGCACGAAAAGGGTGAGGGCGGTTTTCACGGCATTGTGTCCAAGGAGGACAGCCTAGTGCCATATATAATGATAGAGGGTGGAAAAAATGACTAAACAAACAAAAATTGCGGCGGCGGTTTTAGGGCTGCTTTTGGTGGCAACAGTGGTGCTTTTAATGCTGAACAGCCCCTCAGCACAGGAAAAACAGGAGCTGTCAAAGAGCGGAAGCTTCAAGATAACCCTTGATGGCACCACCAAAACCGTCACTATGAAGGATATAGAAGCGGTGGGAATTTCCGACATTTCGGCAAACTATAAGCCCAGTGGAAAACAGCCGGTGACAAGGGTGTATCAAGGGGTTAGCTTTGCGGCACTATTAAAATATCTGGAGTTTGACACGGTGGCACTGGCAGAAAAAAACACCTCGGTGGTATTTACCGCCATTGACGGCTACACCACTGCCATAAAAATGGAGGAGGCACTGGACGAAGGAAAATGTGCCATAGTTGTGTCCTTGGAAAACAAGCCGATTGGCAGTAAAGAGGAGGGGGGCACCGGCCCTTATATGATGGTTTTGCCCCAAGACCAATTCAGCCAAAGGTGGTGCAAATTCTTGGGGGAAGTGACCTTTCAATAATGGATAATGGAGCATTAGAAGTAAAAGATTTGACCTTTTCCTATGGGGAAAAACAGGTGCTTTGTCATTTTGACCTTTCCATAGCACAGGGGGAGTGGGTTGCAATTATGGGTAAGTCAGGGTGCGGAAAAAGCACCCTACTTTCCAATATCTGCGGCTTGGCACAAAAAATAGAGGGGGCAACATACCAAGGCAAAATATCCCTTTTTGGCAAAGAGATAGAGAGCTATTCCCGCAGTGAGTTAGCCAAAACTATCGGCGTGGTTTTTCAAAATGCGTCCAACCGATTGGTAGCACCTACAGTGGAGGAGGAAATCTGGTTTGGGCTGCAAAACCTTTGTTTAGACAAAAAAGAAATTATAGACAGAGCAGACAAGGTTATACAGGAGTTAGGGCTAGAAAAGGTGCGAAAAGACAACCCTTCTCGCTTGTCCGGCGGTCAGCAGCAGCTTGTAAGCTTTGGGGCGGTTGTGGCAATGATGCCTAAAATATACCTTTTTGACGAGGTTACATCACAGTTTGACACGACTAACCGTAACCTTGTACTCGAAAAAATCAGACGGTTAAACCAAGAGGGAGCTACCATTATAATGGTGGAGCACAGCACTATTGTCAGCGAAAATGCACAGCGTAAAATTGTTTTGGAGGGGTTAAAATGATAGAGCTAAACGAGGTTAGTTATCACTACCCAAAAGGAAATTTTGCTATAAATGGGCTGTGCCTGTCGGTAAAAGCAGGGGAATGTACTGCACTATGCGGAGTGAATGGCAGCGGCAAAACCACCATCGCAAAGCTTATGGCAGGTTTAATTCGTCCGGACAGCGGCAGTATTTTAATGGATAAAGAGGACACAAAGGATATGTCCCTTGGCAGGATAGGCACAAAGGTTGGGTTTTTGTTTCAAGAGCCGTCAAGACAGCTTTTTGCGGTGACGGTAATGGAGGAGCTGACTTTTGCCGAGACGATAAAGGGAAAAGAGGAAAAACAGGCAGTGGAAAGAGCCAAAAGGGTGCTGGAAAGGTTTGACATGGGTAATATGGGGGAGCAAAATGTGCTCAACCTGTCCCGTGGAGAAAAACAAAGGCTGGCAATCTGTGCACTGCTGCTGTGCGAGCCAAAAATCTTAATATTGGACGAGCCAACCAGTGGCCTAGACGAGGAAGCGGCAGAAAAGTTATCACTAACTATCGAAAAGCTTGTGGCGAGCGGTACAGGCGTGGTGCTGATAAGCCATGATGAAAGGTTTGTGGCACGTCACGCAAATCGAGTGCTAAAGGTGAGCGAGGGCAGTGTTTATGAACAGTAAAAAGCTTGACCCACGCACCGTTATACTGCTGGTGATTGTAAACTCGATAGTTGCGGTTTTGGTGAAAAGTGTCACCACGGCGGCACTTTCGGCACTGCTGATTTTCGCCTTTGATATGGCATATAAAGTTGATGTAAAGGGCGTTTTAATAAAATGCAAGCGGCTGTGGCAGGTGGTAATCTTTGCGGCGATTATGCAGAGCGTATTTATAACCCAAGGTCAGCCATTGATTAAAATTTTTGGGGTTTGCCTTATGACCACTCACGGAGTCGCCACAGGTGCTATAATTTTATTGCGGCTTTTTGCCATAATGTGCGGTGCTGCGGCACTTTCCGTTTACTCCCAAGGGGAGATTATCGAGGCACTAGTACGGCTTAAAGTACCCTACGAGTTTGCCTATATGATAATAATTGGCATAAAATTTCTCCCTACATTAAAGCAGGAGATGCAGGATTCTTTAATCGCCATTCAACTGCGTGGCATCGAGCTTGAAAAGCTAAAGCTTTCAAAAAAAATGAAAATTTACTCCTATCTATTGTTCCCCATCGTGTCGGGCACAATAGTAAGGGCCAAGGATTTGTCGGCATCTATGGAGATGAGAGGGTTTAGAGCGTTTGAAAGCCGCACATCAATGCTAGAGTTAAAGTTTAGACCAAAGGATGCTGTTGCGGCGGCATTTTTTGTTTCAATACAGGTCTTAATTATAAGTTGGAGGGGAATATTTTGAGAATATTTACAGTGAGAGGGATTACCAAAAGCGGCAAGACCACAACCATTGAAAAGGTGATAAGCGAGCTTAAAAAAAGAGGATATTCTGTTGGGTCGGTAAAGGAAATACACTATAAACAGTTTAAAATTGACCCCGAGGGCACCAACACAGACCGACATAAAAAAGCGGGAAGTGAGCTGGTGACTGCAAGGGGGGATTTTGAGACGGATGTGCTGTTTCAAGAAAAGCTGCCGATACAAAAAATCATAGCACTGTACGAGGACAAATATGATTTTCTGGTGCTGGAGGGGGTTGCAGACGCAAATGTTCCGGCCATAGTAACAGGGCATGAGGCAGCCGACGCAGACACAAAATGGAGCGATTGGGTGTTTGCAGTGTCGGGAATACTCTCCACCAAGGTGAAGGAATATAGGGGTGTGCCGGCGATAGATGCCACAAAAGAGGTGGAAAGGCTGGTGGATTTGATAGAGGAAAAAACCTATAGCCGCCTGCCGGATTTTCCCTGTGATTGCTGTACCGCTTGCGGCAGCACCTGCCAAACCTTGGGAATTGAAATTATGAATGGCAGAAAAAGCCGTGAGGATTGCATATTGCAAAACGCCAAGGTGCATATAAAAATTGGGGGCAAAGAGGTGCAGATGGTTCCCTTTGTTAGACAAATTGTAAAAAACACCGTGCTGTCGGTGATAAGCGAGCTGGACGGATATTCCAAAGACAAGTCCATAGAGGTGACAATTGATGGTGAGTAGGCTGTACTCCAAGCGGAACAGTGTGGTGAAAATAGGAAATGTAGTTTGCAAAAAAGTTGCCTTGCCACAGCTTGCAAGGCAGGAAGTTTTGCGGCTGCGGCTTTTGGAAAAACACAAGGTACACGTCCCCTATGTGCTGGGAAGTGCAGGCTGCTATATATTTATGAAGTATGTGCAGGGGGCAACCTTGACGGATTGGCTAGGGCAAAGAGAACGCACAAAGCCGGAGATGGAGCAGGTGACAAACCGCTTGGCGGTGTGGCTGTATGGCTTTTACAAAGGGGTACACCACAGTAAAACCGGCATTATATTGGAGGACGTCAACTGTCGAAATTTCATAGTTAGTCTTGACAAACCCATACTGGGATTGGATTTTGAGAGCTTTTCTCATGGAACAATGGAGGACAATGTAGGGGAGATTATCGCCTTTGTAAACAGCTATGATATACTGGAACAAAACAAGTATCTGTTCACCCAGTGCTTTTTTGAAGGGGCAAGCAATATATTAAAGCTGGACACAGAACAGGTGCTAGCGGCTGTCCAAAGAGCAAAGGAACGCATAGCACAGCGAAGAAAAAGCAAGTGATAAGGTGTTCACATAAAATAGGCACTGCCAATCAACAACAGTGATTGGCAGTGTCATATTTTTTTGTATAATCCCAAAGAGCTATTGCGGTTTATAATTTTGAATAAAATATTTAAAAAACTCAACGCCCTCGGCAATGCTGGTGACGGTTATATTTTCGTTGGTATTGTGGCAGGAGTTTAACTGCTGTGTGTTCATTCTTATGGGGGAAATCCTAAAAGCATTCTCCGTTACAGCGTAAAAATGACGGCAGTCGGTGCCACCCATAATAACATAAGGGGACACACCAACGTCGGGGAAAACGTGTTCCAAACAGTGGTTAAGGTAGGCATATTCCTTTGTTTTAGTGGAGGTGACAGGGGAGGCGTTACGCTGTTGCAGCACCTCAAATTCCAAATCATACTTCTGGGCGTACTGTTTCATCACGGCTATGCTCTCCTCACACCCTTGATGGACACTGGTACGCAGGTTAGCCACAAGGTAGGGCTGTTTTGGTATAACATTTGCGGCATCCGACCCTTTCATCATAGTAAAGGTGCAGGTGGTGGCAAGCAGTGCCTCCCCAAAGGGGGAAAGCTTTGGCATAGCCGCCATTATAAGGGGCTTAAACAGCCACACATTCCCTAAAAGGAACTTTAGGGGAAACCCAAGGGATGGTGCCATCTTGCGGAACATCTCCTCCACCTCGGGCAGCAGGTATTTCTTAAAGGGACGCTTTTTCTCAATATCATTGGCAAAGGCAAACAGCCGAGCGGCAGGAGTGTTTCGTGGGGGAGTACTAGAGTGTCCCCCTGAGCCGGTAGCGGTGATTTTTAAATCTATATACCCCTTTTCGGTAACGCCTATAACAGCGTAGGGTCTTGTCATACCCGGCATAGCTTCCTCGATTATCGCACCCCCCTCGTCTATCACTAAAGCCAAGGTTATATTGTGCTCTTGGAGGTATCGCACCGCACCGGCGGCACCGTCCCCTCCTGTTTCTTCATTGATGGACGCCTCAACATACACATCGCAGGGTGGGGTGTACCCCTGTTGCAAAAGCTCCTCAATCGCCTGTAATTGTATGTAGATGTTGCATTTGCTGTCCAAGGTTCCTCTGCCATAAAGTGCACCGTCCTTGACCACGCCACTGTAGCAAGGTACGTCCCACCCTGTTTCATTGGCAGGGACAACATCTTGATGCCCCATAAAAAGGATAGGCAGTGCGGCGGCGTCTGCACCTCGCCAGCAAAAAAGCAGTGTGCCCCGCAAAACGGTACACTCAACCTTCTCGCTAACTAGGGGGAACAGCTCTTTTATCTGTTGGTGCAGCTTATAAAAATCGGATAAATCATCCGTTTCGTTTTTTGATACGGTGGGTATACGCACTAAGCTCCCAAGACCCTGTGCATATTTTTCAAGGGTGATAGCATCAAATTCCATAGTTAAATCTTACCTTTCTTATAGAGTATAAAAGCGGACACGATGGAGACAACGGCGGTGACAAACACCAGAATAGACACGGAGGTGGTGAGCTGTGGAAAGGCTAAAAATAGCAGGATGGAAAAGGTCATTGGGGCAACTGCCACCAAAGGGTACTCCTTGGCATACTTAAAACCAAGTGCCCCGAACACCGCAGGAACCACCGTTTTAAAGGCAGGTATAAGGGTGGGATTTTCCAAAATCGGGGTGAGGGGGGCGATTAGCAGCACACCTAAAATAATTGTTACGGTGGTGACTATGGCGGAGGTTGCCACGGCGATGGTGGAGACAATTTCGCTCTCCTTTGTTCCCACCTGTGTTTTCGTCATATCCCGTGCGTTCATAGCACAGGGGATTTTAAGGTTGGAAAGGTTGCCGGAGATAAAAGCAAGGTATGTCCCACCTGTGCCAAGCAAGGGGGTATAGGTGATAACCTCAATCAAAGAGCCGGGGAGGTTTACCAAAATAATGGGGATAAATGCCGTCCAAAAGGCAGGGGAAAGGTTGGGCTTTTCACCAAAAACAGCACTTATTATAAAGGGGATTGCCAGCATCATAGAGATTAGCACCACCATTGATATACGCCCTAAACGGTGCATGGAATTGTCATAATTTATCGCCTCTTGGGAGAGGGCTTTATTTTGTTCACTCATTTTAAACTACCTCCTACAAAAATGTTGACATTGTGGGGAAGATATATTGTCCCACAACAGCCGCCGCCATACCCAAAAGCATAGCAAAGGAAAAGGAGAAATTTTCCAGCCATTTTACGTTTTTCTTTTCCATAAGCCAAGTGAACACCGCCATGGAAAGCACGGAGGTGAGCATGGCGATGATGGGCAGAATGTTAGGTGTTCGCACAGCTCCGCTTGCAAGGGTCAAGGTGCGAAGCTGGCTGAAAGCGTCACCAACATAAGCGCTGACCATCCCTATAAACATAGCACAAAACAAAATGTTGAACAGCTTTGGAGAGCCGCCTGTGGTCTTTTTGATTTTGCCTTGATAGCTTTTAAAGAAAAACAACACGAACAATGCACCCCAGATAATGCCTACCGTCATACCAAAGGCGATGGCACCAAGGTCGGCACCTGTCATTAGCTCCGAGGGCAATTCCCCAAGCCCCATTCCCTTTGCTAGGTTGTTTGCCGTGGGGCCTTCATAGTGGAGAGCACCCACCACGGACAGCCGTATCCAAGGCAGTGGCACGCCTAAAGCAGGGGCGAGTGCAAGCACGCCAATGAGTATGGCAAAGGAGGGCACAACGGAAAAGGTTGCACTGGAAAGGATAACTTTTTTAAGCATACCTTTGTCCATCCCTTCACGCAGACCCTCACGGTAAGATTTTATTAAAAATATTACCGCCTGTGCCAAAACAAGCCCCACCAGCAATGCCGCAGCGGCATACATAGGTAAAGAGTTTGCAGTTTTCAAAAATTCTGACATAAATATAACCTCCCTGTTTTAATAAAATATATGTATTTGGGGCGGCAATTTATAACGCCCAATATACCTTATAAAAACTTTACAACATTTACAAAATTATGTCAAATAAAGTAGGCATAACCCCTTTGTTTTTTCAAATAAAAGAGATTATGCCTATACAAATTGTTATATTGTGTCGAAAATCAACTTATTGTTGGCTTTAAATCCGCAGGGGCAGGACAGATGTACCCACAGGGGACATTTTTGGCGTGTTCCTTTTTTATCTGCTGTAATAGTTCACTGTCCGAGGCGACTTTTATGGCGGTGGCGGCAATGACGGCGGCGGCAGTCAGCGTCCCTTTTTGGGAGATGGAGGTCTTTCCTTGACCTGTCATCTGCCACGAATGGCTTTGTGTGCCAAGGGCACAGGTGGCAACATAAATTTGAGCGGTGGGCGTGCAGTAGCTAACATCTCCCACATCGGTAGAGCCAAAATCGACCTTTTCCGGTTGGTGATGATAGGGGGAGACATAGCTGTCAAGGACTAAATCGCCACAATTCTCGACCGATAAATTGTTTATTTTGCAGAGCTTTTCCTTGTCGTGGGCTATCTGTGCCCCATCAAAGGTGGCGGTATATTTTAAAGCGAGGGAGGTGTCCTGTTTTGTCCAGCTGGAAGCACCCACCTGTGCAAAAACCTCAGCGGCGGCAGTGGAAAATGCCCTGTTTGGGACAAAATCACACAGCCCATCAAGAGAGGTGATATCCACAGTTGTCCCTGTCATAAGTGCGGCACCCTTGGCGATGTTATGCACCCTGTCTGCAATTTCAAGGGCGTCGCTAACCTTTGGGGCACGGACAAAATAATAGGTGGCGGCAAAATCCTGCACAACATTAGGGGCTTTTCCTCCCACATCAAGATAGGAATAGTGGACACGAGCCTCGGGTATAATATGCTCTCTTAGATAGTTTACCCCCACATTCATTACTTCGCAGGCATCAAGGGCACTTCTGCCAAGGTGAGGGGTGCTGGCGGCGTGGCTGGAAATGCCGTGAAAAGCAAACTTTATGCTGAGACAGGCGAGGGTGGAGGTGCCCGAAACTTCATTTATAGGGTGGGGGTGCCAGCCTATGCAAAAATCCATGGGGTCAAAAAGCTTTTCCCTTGCCATAAACATCTTTCCACTGCCGTTTTCCTCCGCCGGACAGCCAAAAAGATAAATTTGTATGTCAAGGGGATTAGCTTGACAGTACTCTTTTAAAGCGATGGCAGCACCCAGAGCACCGGCACCAAGGCAGTTGTGACCGCAGCCGTGCCCGGGGGAGCTGACGGTGTCACCCTGTGCCGGCTCTCGGCAAACGATTTCGGCTTTTTGTGACAGGGCGGGCAGTGCATCGTACTCCGCCAATATCCCCACCTTTATTTTCCCTGTTCCCCAATGTGCCACAAAGGCGGTGGGCATATTGCACACACCCTGCTGGACAAAAAAACCTGCATCGGCGGCATATTTTGCGAGAGCCGCAGAGGATTTATACTCCTCAAAATACAACTCACTATACCCCCATATTTCGTCACTTGCGGCGATTATGCTGCCGCCAAGGGAATTTACAATCTTTTTTACCTCGTCAATATAACTCATAAAATTACACTCCTAATCAATATATATTCATATAATACACCTAAAATATTAAAAATCAAGGGTTTATAAGCAAAATATGAATAATTATTTATTATTTCAAAAATCGACCGTAAGCTTTTGGAAAAATTTATAGCAAGTGCTAACCCCCCAAAAAGCAAAAAAGGCTGAGACGATTTTTACCTTTCGTCTCAGCCATTTTCATCAAGTTATAAATTTATTTTGTCATCAAGGAACAAACAAGATTGCTAAATTCTGTGGGGTTTTCTATTGGCATACCCTCAATCAATCGTGCTTGTGCGTAAAGAATGTTGGTGTAGCTTGCCAAAAGCTCCTTGTCGGTTTCGTAAAGCTCCTTTAGCTTTTGAGCTATAGGGTGATCCTTGTTGATTTCCAGTGCAATTTCCGCTTTTACCCCCGAATCGGTAGGCATTGATTTAAGCACCTTTTCCATTTCAAGGGAAACATTGCCCTCGCTGACAAGACAGACAGGGTGGTTTTTAAGGCGGTTTGTAAAGCGAACGGACTGTACATTTGTGCCAAGTGCTGTCTTCATATTTTCCAGCAAATCCTTAAAGGTTTCGTTTTCCGTTTTCAATGTTTCCTTGTCCTCATCGGAGGATAAATCCAGATTTTCAGCACAGATATTCACAAATTTCTTGTCATGGTAATGCACCAGTATCTGCATTGCAAACTCATCCACATTATCGGTGAGATACAAAATTTCAAAGCCCTTTTCCTTCACTAGTTCTGCCTGTGGTAGCATATCAATCTTGTCTGCCGTCTCGCCGCAAGCATAGTAGATGGACTCTTGACCTTCCTTCATTCTGCCAAGGTACTCGCCTAAGGTGACAAGCTTTTTGTCAAAGGAGGAGACAAACATCAACAAATCCTCCAGAGTGTCACGGTGCATACCATAGTCATTGTATATGCCAAACTTTAGCCCCACACCAAAGGCTTTGAAAAATTCTTCATAGGTAGTTCTGTCCTCTTCCAGCAGCTTTGTAAGCTCGGATTTAATCTTCTTTTCCAGATTAGAGGCAATTATTTTGAGCTGTCTGTCATGTTGCAGCATCTCTCTTGAAATGTTGAGGGATAAATCCTCGCTGTCCACTAGACCCTTTACAAAGCTAAAGTAGTCGGGGAGCAAATCGCTGCACTTGTCCATTATTAAAACGCCGCCGGAATATAGCTGTAAGCCCTTTTCAAATTCCTTTGAATAGTAATCAAAGGGGGCGTGCTTTGGAATGTACAAAAGAGCGTTGTAGGTGGCTTGACCCTCAACTTTATAGTGAATGGTTTTCGCCGGCTCTTGATAGTCGCTAAAATGGTCGGTGTAAAAGCTGTCATATTCCTCCTTGGTGATGTCCTTTTTATCCTTTTTCCACAGAGGGGTCATGCTGTTCAGCACCTTGTTTTCCATGATGGTTTCATACTCGCTCTCGGTGCCCTCTTTGAGCTGGCGAGTTTCGCACATCATATTTATAGGGTAACGGATAAAATCGGAATATTTCTTGATAATGGAGGTAATTCTATACTCTTCAAGGTATTCGTCATAGTTTTCCGTCTCGGTATTTTCCTTTATATGCACCGTTATTGTTGTGCCAACGCTGTCCTTTTCGCAAGGCTCGATGGAATAGCCCTCAGCACCGCCCGAAACCCAGCAAAAAGCATCATCACTGCCAAAAGCACGGCTCTTGACACACACTTCGTCGCTGACCATAAACGCAGAGTAAAAGCCCACACCAAATTGACCGATAATGTCCACGCCATCCTGTTTTTCATTCTCCTGCTTAAAGGCAAGAGAGCCGCTTTTTGCGATAGTGCCCAGATTGTTTTCCAAATCGTCGCTTGTCATACCACAGCCATTATCGCTGATTGTGAGGGTGCGAGCCGCTTTATCTAATGCAAGGGTAATTTTAAAATCTTCACGATTAAGCTTGACGGCATCGTCCGTCAGAGAACGAAAATACAGCTTGTCAAGAGCATCACTGGCGTTGGAGATAAGCTCACGCAAGAAAATCTCCTTGTGGGTATAGATGGAATTTATCATCATGTCCATCAGTCTTTTGGATTCCGCTTTAAATTGTTTCTTTTTCATTATATTCACTCCCAAAACAGTAATTAGCAGTCATAAGTTTAGATTGCTAAATTAGTATAGTACATCACGTCAAACTTTTCAAGGGATTTCGCAAAACTTTAACATTTTAACCCGCAAAATATTCTAAAAAGGGATAGTTCCATTCAATATCTGCATACTGCTTGATAAGAAAATATGTGAGTGATATAGTGTATATACTGTAGTTTAAAAGACAAAAAATCACACAATTTGAAAGGAATTTATATTATGGAAAGCAGCTTTTACAAACAAAATAGAGAAAAGTTATATGCGACACTGGAAAATAAAACAGTGGTGGTTGTGTTTTCAGGAAAAGAAATAATCAAAACAGCAGATGAAAATATGCCTTTCTTTGCAAGCAGAAACTTTGTGTATTTGACGGGTATCGACCGAAAGGAATTTGTGCTGGTGGCGCAAAAAGCCTATGACCGGGTGCAGGAGAGCATTTTTATACTGCCCAAGGACGCACACCTAGAGCGGTG
>JAVWUR010000012.1:12907-34969 GCA_036667055.1 Oscillospiraceae bacterium | reverse complement strand
TCTGCAATAACAGCTGGGTTACGGGGGTCATCCTCAGGGATACCTGCCTCAACCTTACCAACAAGGTCTGCACCAACGTCAGCTGCTTTTGTAAATATACCGCCGCCTACACGAGCAAAAAGTGCCATTGAAGATGCACCCATACCGAAGGTAAGCAGTGAAGATGATACCATTTGGATGTTGTCGCCAAATCTAGCTATAAGAATATAGTACCAGATTGTAAGGTCGAGCAGACCAAGACCAACAACGATAAAGCCCATAACAGCGCCGGCTGAGAAAGCTACTTTAAGCCCTGCATTAAGGCTTTCTTTAGCTGCCCAAGCTGTTCTTGCGTTGGAAGATGTTGCAATCTTCATGCCCAAGAAACCGGCAAGCCCCGAGAACACACCACCTGTCACAAATGCGATAGGCAGCATATAGTCCATAAAGCCCATAAAGCTAAGACCCATCAATATGACAAACATTATGGCAAAAAAGACTGCCACGCCTTTGTACTGTCTTTTAAGATAGGTGTTTGCACCTTCTCTAATAGCAGCCGCAATGGTAACCATCTCATCTGTACCTTCAGAATACTTGGTAACCTTTTTAGCTAGAAATGCTGCGTAGCCAAGAGCTGCAAAAGCTCCGATTAGCGCTACAATCATTAAATCGATTTTCAAAATTATTTCCTCCTACTTGTAAATATATAAAATTCTAATGCCTATCAATTATATATAATTTTAAACAAATTTACAAGTCTTTTTTCACAAAAAGTTCAAATTATGTGTGTTTTATGTTAAAAAAATCGCCATATTTGCAATAAAGCAATATGGCGACTGATTTTATCTGTTTAAAAATGCAGTAAATGCTTGATAGGTAGAATAAACATCCAACTTGGAAGACAGCTCGAAGGGTGCGTGCATTGAAAGAATTGGCACTCCGATATCCACCGTGTCAATGTTCATTTCCGCAACATATCTTGCCACAGTTCCTCCGCCGCCCTGATCAATTTTGCCAAGCTCCCCTGCTTGCCAGCAAACATTGCTGCCGTCCAGTATGGCAATAACCTCCGCCATAAACTCCGCACCGCAATCATTGGTTGAGTTCTTTCCACCGCCTCCGGTATACTTTGTCAATATTGGCCCTTTGTTAAGATATGCTGAATTGTTTGCCTCATATGCATCTGCAAATGTTGGGTCATATGCTGCGCCAACATCAGCGGACAAGCATTTTGAATGTGCAAATGCCGTCAAATAATTCACTTTTTGCATTTGTGCTAAGTAAGTTATGAAATTTTTCAAAAAGTCTGACTGCAAGCCTGTTGCGCCGGTGGAGCCAATCTCCTCTTTATCTGCGAAAACAGTAACCGTTGTTTTGGCTGGAGATTTTGTCTCTATCTCCGCCATTAGGGATGGATAGGAGCACACTCTATCGTCCTGTGCATAGCCGCCGATAAGGCTTCTGTCAAAGCCTACATCCCTTGCATTTCCGGCAGGAACAACCTCTATCTCCGCTCTTAAAAAGTCCTTTTCGGTAATGCCATACTTTTCATTGAGCCAAAGCAAGGTGGCAAGCTTTACAGCCTCCTTAACCTCATCATCGGCATAGGGGAGTGAAGAAACTACCACATTCATCTCCTCGCCTTTTATGACATCCTTCATTTTTCTTTCCGACTGATCCTTGGCAAGGTGTGGCAATAGGTCTGTTATCACAAACACCGGATCCGTTGGATCCTCGCCGATGTTGATTTCACAAAAGGAGCCATCCGCTCTGTAGATTATTCCATGGATAGCCAGTGGTATTGTCGCCCATTGATATTTTTTTACTCCGCCGTAGTAGTGAGTTTTAAGATATCCTATTTCGTTTTTTTCGTATAATGGGCTAGGCTTCAAATCCAGCCTTGGTGCGTCGATATGGCTAGCGATAATATGTGTGCCAAAATCCACCGTCTGCTCCCCAATTGTAGACAAAATCAGCGCACGGTTGCGGTTGTTGCAATATACTTTGTCACCGGGATTATATTGGCTTTGGGCATTAAACTCTGTGTACCCGTTAGCTTGGGCAATTTCAATAATATTTTTTACTGCCTCTCTTTCCGTTTTGCTGCTGGACAGAAAGTCCTTATATCCCTCACAAAAATCCCAACTTTTTTCCACCAGCTCCGGACGATCTATCGCTGTGTGCTTTACGCTGTAGGTAAGCTCCTTTTCAAGCTGTTTGCCTTTTGATAATTCTCCCATTTTTATACCTCATCTTTCTTTTCGTATAACTCTTGATATTGGTTATATGCTTTATTTATTTTATAAACATAATGCTTCATCTGTGAATAGGGAAAATCCACAAGAACCTCTGACTGTTGTTCCTCTAGCAGCTTGTCAACCGTTCCCCATCCGCTGTGGTATGCCGCCGCCGCTGTGTCCACGCTATATTCATACCTTTCAAGACACCGTGAAATGTAGTAAGCCCCAAACCTTATCGCTGTGTCCGGCAAATACAAATCTTCAAAAACCACATCCTCCCCGGGGCATAGCTTTAGCTTTATCCAAGAAAATGTCTCCTCGGTAATTTGAGTTAACCCTATAGCTCCCGCCGATGATTTAGCTTTTTCATCAAATCCGCTTTCCGTCTTGATAAAGGACAGCAGCAAATATTTATTCACTCCAAATTCCTGAGAATACTTTTCAATTTCTTCCATGTATTTTAGTGGGTAGGTGGCTTTAATCATTTCCTTTTGTTCTTTTTTAATAAAAATATACCCAACTACTATCACAAGCAGTACTGCGGCAACAATGGCTGTTTGCTTTATGATTTTTATTTGCCATCACCTCTTTCATCTTTTAATATTTTTTCGAGAACCTTTTTCCCTTGGGCTTTTAAGTCATCTTTAGTAGAATTGTTATGCACTACGTAGTCTGCCTTTTTTATCATTTGTTCCAGTTCCATCTGCTTTAAAATTCTATTTTTCCCCTGACTATAGCTTATATTATCCCTGTCCATCAGCCTTGCGCATTGATTTTCCAGCGATGCGGCAACCACAATGATTTTATCGCAGTACCTTTCAAAGCTATGCCCTATTATGACAGCGCCATCTACAAAAACAACCGCCTCGCCACCCTCAAAGCACTCCTGTATTATTCTCAATATTTCTTTTATTATAAATGGGTGGGTGATTGCTGTCAAAACATCTAACGTCTTTTCCTCTTTAAATGCTAAATTGGAAAGCTCTTTTTTGTCTATTTTGCCATCTTTTACTATTGATGTGCCAAAATATTCCACTAATTTATTTTTGCAATCGTCACAGCTGGTTATACTGGCGGCAATTTTATCGCAGTCAATCACTGTATATCCTAAATTTTCATATATCTTTCCAAAGCTGGATTTTCCGCTACCGCTTTGACCTGTGATTGCCACAACTAAGCCCTTTTCCATTTTATAAGTTCACCACCCTAAATGCCGCCGCTCGCAGCAATCTATTGTATACCGCCAGCCCCACGCCATCTAAATTGGGCATTGACGCATATGCCTTTGTCGCCCCAATTTCATCAAGCTGTCTCAGGGCTGCAAAAAGCTGCTGTGCCTGCTGTGTGCTATCATTTTGGGCGCCATAGGTAACGCATTGGGCATTTATTCTAGGGGCGTATTCATCGAAACACAACGCCGCCACGCCATCCCTCTCCACTATCTCCCTATACCTTTCAAAGCTTGCACTAACTATGGTAACTTGCGCTTTTGGGGCATAATGCTTGTGTTTAAGCCCGGGGGACAGTACCCTTTCCCCCTCTGCCAATTCTTCTGAAATTCCCTTTGAAAGCAATACCTCTTTGCCCAGTGCCTCGCCTATCTGTTTTTGCGTAATAAACCCAGGGCGAAATATTATAGGAACCTCTCCCGCAAGAGATACCACAGTGGACTCAACCCCAATATCGCAGCTTCCCCCATCTATAATCATAGGTATTCTGCCCTTTAAATCCTCATAAACATCGTGAGCATTGGTGGGGCTGGGTCTGCCGGAGCGATTGGCTGACGGGCCTGCCAAGGGAGCGTCTGTTCTTGTTATAATCTCCAGTATCACAGGATTGCTTGGCATTCTTATGCCCACAGTATCCAGCCCTGCACTAACTTCATCGGGTATTATTTTCGTCTTTTTCAATATCATGGTCAAAGGCCCCGGCCAAAATAATTCTGCCAATTTCAAGGCATCAGCAGGCACATCTTTTGCCACTCTTGCCAGCATTTCATAGTTTGAAATGTGAACAATCAAGGGGTTATCCATAGGACGTTCCTTGGCTTTGAAAATATTTTCACAAGCCGCAACATCTGTTGCGTCAGCAAATAGGCCGTATACCGTCTCTGTTGGCAGCGCCACTACCTCTTTGTTTTTAATTATATCACAGGCTTTTTCAATGCTCTCCTGTGAGGGCAACGCCACAAGTGTATCCACCTTTATTCCTCCGCATTTGCTTTGAGCTTTTCTGCTTGGTCAACCGTGACAAGGCTGTCGATAATCTCGTCTAAATCACCGTTTAACACCTGCTCTAGCCTGTATATGGTAAGCCCTATTCTATGGTCGGTAAGCCGCCCTTGAGGGTAGTTGTAGGTTCTAATCCTCTCACTTCTATCCCCTGTGCCCACTTGGCTTTTTCTGTTTTCGGCAATACCTGCATCACGCTTTTCCTTTTCCATATCATAAAGACGTGAGCGCAAAACCTTCAGTGCCTTGTCCTTATTCTTGTGCTGACTTCTCTCGTCCTGACACTCCACCACCAGCCCTGTAGGCAAGTGGGTTACACGAATAGCACTGGAGGTTTTATTTATATGCTGACCGCCTGCACCCGATGAGCGGAATGTATCTATCTTTAAATCTGTTGGGCTGATGTCAATTTCCACATCATCCACTTCCAGCATAACCGCAACGGTTACAGTGGAGGTGTGAATTCTCCCCTGTGTCTCGGTGTCGGGCACACGCTGAACTCGGTGAACACCGCTCTCAAATTTAAAGCGGCTGTAAACTCCATCCCCTTCAACGGAAAAGCTGACCTCTTTAAAGCCGCCTAGCTCCGTCTCATTGGAGGACAAAATTTCAGTGCTCCACCCCTTTGTTGCCGCATACATTGTATACATTCTATATAAGTTATAGGCAAACAGCGCCGCTTCTTCTCCGCCGGCGCCCCCACGAATTTCAATGATAACACTGCGGTCATCATCATCGTCCTTGGGCAGCAAGAGAATTTTCAGCTCCTCACCATACCCCTCCATGGACTCCTTGCTCTCCTCATATTGAAGCTGCACCACCTCTTTAAACTCCGCATCAAGCCCGCCCTCGTCCAGCATTGCCTTTGCCTCGTCAAAATTTTCTTTTGCGTTTGAGTACTCATCAAATTTTTCTACAATTGGAGTTAGGTTTTTATATTCCCGCATCAAGTCGGAATATCTCTTGTTGTCATTGATAACCGTTGGGTCCATGAGCAATTGGTTTATCTGTTCATACCTGTTTTTTACATCTAATAGCTTTTCAAACATTATTTATTCTCCGTCTTTTTTGGTTTCCGGCGTAATTATCTTTTTTATATTTTTTTCGATTTTGGAACGTGGCAGCATAACCTCTCGCCCACATTTAGTACACCTTATCTTAAAGTCTGCACCAATTCTCAGCACCAGAAATTGGTTATTTTGACAAGGGTGTGGTTTTTTTGTAACAATAATATCATTTACTTTTATATCCAATCAATTCACCGCCTAAAATTTCTCATAATATTGTACCACAAAACAGCTTATATGGCAATTATATAATTTGTGTGTTATATAACTTTTTTTGAGCATATATTTATAAAAAACGACCATCAAAAGGAAGGTACTATTTATGGAATATATACAAGAGGCAAATTACAGCGAAATTACAGCGTTTACCCTTGACAGCTTAAAGCAGGCTTACGCCCAAGGCACGGTTCTCTTTGCCAAGGCATTGGTTTATGATAAAGGAAACGGTTTGCGTTTCAATTTAGGAGGATATGAAGCTTTCATGCCGGCACAGCAGGTTTATCTCTCCTTCGATGAAAGCCCAATAAAAGAGGCCGCCATTGCCACCAGGGTAAATAAATTTGTATGCTTTATCATAACGGACATAATGGAAGAAAACGGCACCGTTCTGATTTACATATCCCGAAAAAAAGCGCAGCAGCTTGCATATGACAACTACATCTCCCAGCTTTCCCCCGGTGACATTCTCCCCTGCACCGTGACCCATATCGACCGTTTTGGGGTATTTTGCGACATTGCCTATGGAATAAGCGCACTTTTGCCCATTGATTTCATCTCCGTTTCACGAATTCAAAGCCCAAGCGATAGATTTTCCGTTGGACAACAAATTTTTGCCTGTATAAAAAGCCTTGATAAAAATGGGCGCATTGTGCTGAGCCATAAGGAGCTTTTAGGCTCTTGGCTTGAAAATGCCGAATATTTCACCAATGGAATGAACACCACCGGAATTGTTCGCAGTATTGAGCCGTACGGAATATTTATCGAGCTTGCTCCCAACCTTGCAGGGCTTGCGGAAAACTGCGAGGGCATAGCCATTGGTGATGTGGTAAATGTGTACATTAAAAATATTCTGCCCGATAAAATGAAGATTAAACTTGTGATTATGAGCACCCTGCAAAACCCTAATTTTTCTCCTGAAATAAAATATTTTCACACAGACGGCAGAATATCTCATTGGAAATATTCCACCGAAAACTGTATGAAAATAATTGAAACTATATTTTAGAGCTGGCTGAACAAAAGATACAGCATGGTTATTATAAAACCTACCCCAAATAACAGCAAGCTATATGACAAACTGCGTGTGATGGAAACAGCAGGAGGTGTAATCTCATCTTCTGCTTGTTTTTTACCCTCAAAAAATGTCTTTGGTATCTTGGCAGTCGGCAGGACAAAGCGCCTTAATACATATATAACCGCCTCGGTAGACTTGTCAATAACTCTGCCTATAAACCCAAAGATAAAGGGCAAAATTTCAAAAAGCAAAGGTTTCCACACCAAATTTTCCACTGAATATTTTTTGTTCCACGGGTTTACATATCCGTTTTCTTTGGTTACAACGGTAAATCTTGCCACAACGAAATACAACAATAATCCAATGACTAAGGAAATTCCCGCCCCTTTTAAGTTTGCAGGGGAAAAGTAGTCGATACTGTCCGTCAGCGGGTGAACACCCATAAACTCTGCGGTGGTCGCCGCAATTTTATCAAGCGTTTGGTGAGGGAATGACCCAAAGCCAAATATCATGGCGCTCACAGCACCCAGCACCAAGCCTGTTTTAATGGTCACGTATGATTTTCCCTGTGTGTCAAATTCCCTATCCGGTTTTTTGACAAATAGACAGATAAACAGCTTTATCATATACCCCACGGTAAATCCGCCGCTTAAAAGGAATATCGCCTCGACAATCTGAAACATGCTTGCCGAAAGTGCGCCGCTTTCAAGTATTGCAATCTTTTCCACAATGGACTCATGGAGCAAAGTTTTGCTTATATACCCGTTGAAGAAAGGTACGCCCATAATTCCAAGTGACGCAGTGCCAAAGCATACGCCTAAAAATGGTTTTCCTCTGCCATAGCCTTTAAGCTCGTTAAGATTTAAGCTGTGGGTGTTCTTGTAGATAACACCGGCACAGGTGAATAGAACGAGCTTTATAAGGGTATGATTTATCATGTGAAGCACCGTTCCGTACGCCGCAATGGTGCCATGCTCCCCCAAGAGCTGTGTCATGGCTACCCCTATGGTTATAAAGCCTATCTGCGACATGGAGGAGTACGCCAGCGTCTCCTTTAGATTGATGGACAAAAATGCAAAAAATGCACCGATAAGCATGGTCAATACTCCGATTACCAATACGAAATTTGCCCACTGGGTATTGCCCTGTAATATTCTAAAGGTGACGATAATCACGCCATACACACCGGATTTTATAAGTATTCCGGAAAGTGCAGTGCTCGCCGGTGCCGGAGCCGCAGGGTGAGCCTTTGGCAGCCAGCCATTCAGTGGGAACATACCCGCCTTGGCGGCAAAGCCAAAGAATATCATAAAGCCAGCTGCGGTCAAAATTCCTTTGCCCGAGTACGGCTTGCAAGCAGCGGCAAGCTCGTCTATAACAAGCGTTCCCGTCAAGGCGTTGAGCAGGAATATGCCCATCAGAACCATCAGCCCTCCGAGTATTGCAACTACAAGATAGCTGTTGCCCGCTTCTATCGAGTCCTTGTCCTGATTGTGCACAACCAATGCATAGCTTGCGAAGGACATAGCCTCGAAAAATATGAACATGGTGAACAGGTCATATGCTAAAAATATGCCAAGCGTCGCACCTAGAGTAACCGAGAAAAACGCATAATAGCGTCTTAAATTCTTGGGTGCGTGCTCAAAATACTCTTGTGAAAATACGCTGGAGCCAACCCATATAATGCAGGTTGCAACAGCTTGCAGTATGCCAAGCCCATTTACTTTAAACTTAATTCCAAAACCGCTGAACCAGCTTATCGCCACAATGCTTTCGCTGTAATTTCCGGCAAAGAACATAAAATACAAGCACAGTGCCAGCTCTAAAACACTGGTTATCACCATCACAAGGTTTATAACCTTGGTGTTTTTTAAAATCAGCGGCAAAAATCCAAGGAGCATGGGAACAAATATCATCGGCAAAATCAAAAATTCTAAGCCCATAATTAAAATCCTCCCTTTGCAACTGAAGATATAAAGTTAAACAGCGGCACTGACCAGAAAATCATCGAGACCATCACAACGGTGATAACCGCCATGGGAATAACCATTGCCGACGGTGCTTCCTTGACATTTTCAAGAGCCGCCTCATTGAAATCCTTGGAGGGGAAATACGCCTTTATAATAATTTCCATCAAATATATTGCCGTCATAAACGCCGAGAACATCAAGGCACAGATCCCTAAAAATGCCAAAAATGCTGTTAAATCAAATTGAGCCGGATTAAACGCCCCCTGCTTTGCAGCCGCTGTCGCCAAGGCAAACTTGGACAAAAAGCCCGGGAAGGGCGGAACGCCAATGAGGGACAAGGAGCATATCGTAAATAAGAAGAATGTTTTGGGCATCTTCTTTGCATAGCCCTCAATTTCGTATACATATTCTTTGTGGTTAGTGTATAAAATTGCACCTGCTGCGTAAAATAAAACAATTTTCATCAGCCCATGGAAAAGCATATGTGCAAGCCCTCCCCCAAAGCCCTCGGGGCTCATAAGGGTTACTCCAAACACTATATATGCAAGCTGACTGATAGTTGAATATGCCAATCTACGCTTTAAATGACGGGAGCGCACAGCCATCCAAGAGCCGTAGCAGATGGTTACAATAGCGAAAATCATCGCCACGTCCTGAGCATACGTCCCTATTAAATACTTTGTACCCACGAAAAAGAATGTAGTCCTCATTATTGCAAAGACGCCAGCTTTAACTACAGCAACAGCGTGAAGCAGTGCCGTTACCGTTGTCGGTGCCACCGAGGCGCCGGGCAGCCATGCGTGAAAGGGAACAATTGCCGCCTTTACCCCAAACCCGATAAACATTAAAAGGTATGCCACCAGCACCGTGCTGTCGGAGGATTTTACAAGCCCTCCATACACAAACTCCAAGGAGCCTGTTTTTGACAAAATAACCATCATACCCACAAAGGAAAGGCTTGCGCCGCTCACGGAATATATAAGGTATTTTTTGCCTGCATATATAGAACGTGCATCCATTCCATGCATTACCAAGGGCAGCGTTATAAAGGTCAAAAGCTCATAGCACAGATACATAGTTAACATATTTGCGCTGAAAGCTATTCCCAAGGTAACCCCAAAGGTCATTATGTAATAGGCAAAGAATTTTCTTTGATGTCCCTCATGCTTCATATATTCTGTTGCATATATCACTGCAAGAGGCCACAAAAAGCTTACCATTCCCGCAAACACGCAGGATAACCCGTCAATTTTAAAGGAGATGTTCAGCTTGTCATTAAAGGTGAACATGGTAACTGATTTTCCCTTTAGCAAAAGTAAGTCAAAGGCAACTATTGCGGAAACCAAGGTTGTTGCGATAATCGCATACTTGTTTCTCTGTTCCTCATCATTGAACTTGATAAAATATGATGCCGCCCCTGCGATAATCGGAAGCAGTATAGGAAATAAAATTGTATAATAGTTCATCACTTTCACCTCCTACAATCCAAAGCTGGTAACAACCGCCTGTGCCAAGACAATTAGCGGCTGTGGAAAAATTCCAAAGAAAACGATAAACGCTGTCAGCGTCCATATAGGCGCTAACATGAGACTGTTTGGCTCACAATTTACCATAACCTCTTCATCAGCCTTTGCAAATAATGCCTTTGCACTTATTGTCAACAGATATCCGCCTGTCAAAAGCGCTGATACCATCAGTACACAAACTCCAATAAAGCCCAATAATTTTTCGTCTGCTCCCAGTGCAGCGTTTGCGAGATAATACTTGCTTACAAATCCGCCTGTGAGAGGTACGCCCACCAAGGACAGCCCTGCGATTGTAAAAGCTGCAAAGGTTTTCGGCATCCCTCTGCCCAGACCATTTAACTGGCTGCACTCTGTTTTTTGCGTTTTATATATTATAGCGCCAGCGCATAAAAACAGTGTGTTTTTGGCAAGTGCATGGAAAGCTACCTGTAAAATTGCCCCCATTGCGCCTACGCCGCTCAAGAGCATAATGCCGAAAATCACATAGGAAATTTGGCTTACACTGGAATAGGCAAGCCGTTTTTTCAGCACTTTTTCCTTGTACGCCATCATTGACCCCATAAATATTGTGATGATGGACAGCACAAGCAATATTTTTTGCACATAGGTTCCTCTTAAAACGTCTGCTCCAACTACAAAAAATACAATTCTTATTATTGCAATTATTCCGGATTTTGTGATTAGACCGCTTAAAACGCTACTTGCAGGAGCCGGTGCCTCCGGGTGGGCAATTGGCAGCCATGCATGAAGGGGAAACATACCGCTTTTACAGCTAAATCCTATTATGGCGATGAAGGTAACCAACATCACCATTGGCATCATCCCCCCTAGTTCATGGGGAATTACCCCACCGGAGACAAAGCTTTTTGTTTCGATAGCGTCCCAGCTATAGAAGTAAAATATGCCAATCAAGCCCATAAATGCCCCAAAAACCGAAAAATATATGTAGTTTTTAGCGGCAGCTATGCTCTTTGCTGTTTGAGAGTGGAGCACCAGCGCAAAGCTTGAAAAGGTCATTGCCTCAAAGCACATATAGAGGGTAAATGGGTTATCCGCATACGCCACACCCACAAGCCAGCCCAAGGTCATAAGGTAAAATGCAAAGAAACGCTTTTCCTTGCCTTCGTGTTTTAGGTACTCAAAGCTGTAGATAGCCACTAAAAACCAAACGACAGCGAAGATGGTGCTAAAAAATGCAGCCACCGCATCGGTATACAAGGTAAACGTAAGCCCCATGGGTAGTTTAAACACAACAAGCTCATTGCTCATCAAGATAAAATTGGAAATTACCGTTGCCACAAGTGAGATAGCTAGGGTGATAATCGCATACGCATGGACATCTTCTCTGTCCTTAAACTTTATAAATAACAGTGCCAACCCCGAAAGGATTGGTAGAAAAACCGGTATCGCTAAAATGTAATTCATTTTTTATACCTATCCTTTCTCTAAAATACCTTCATACCTTGAATTATTATGTCCATTACCGGCTGATAAAACAGACCCAGCAAAATGTTTGCCACTAGAAATGCAGACATACCAACCACATAGGTCTTTGGATTTTTATACCTTGTAACATTTTGATTTTCTTTATAGAATATGGTTGCCAATGCCTTTATGTAATACACCGCATTTAAAACCGTGCTCACTGCCAGTGCAAAAAGGGCAAGCCACATTTTACCCGGCACCTGCATTGCCGCAGTAGCAAGATAATATTTTGTTGCAAACCCTGCAAAGAAAGGTATGCCAATCATGGAAAAGCTTCCTATTGCAAAGGCAAAACCGGCAAGTGGGTTTCTATACGCCGCCCCCACCAGCTCATCAAAATGTTTTTTATGTCCGCTTGCGTCGGAAAGTCCTCCCGCCGCACTGAAAAGCATAGGTTTTGTGATAGCATGAACTATTATGTGAAAACACGCCGCCACAAGCCCTGCCTTGGTGCCAAGCCCAATGCCCAGATATATATATCCAATTTGTGCCACCGATGAAAATGCAATCATGCGCTTTATATGATTTTCTCTTATTGCATCAATGGAGCCGATAATCATTCCCAGCACCGCAAAGACAAACAAAATATTGGTAACTTGAAGCTGTGCTACCACATCAATTCCCAAAACTCTGACAAAAATCTTGATTAAAAGAATGATATATCCCTTTAGTACAAGCCCTGAAAGTATGGCGCTAGACGCTGTGGTGGCGCTGCCGTGAGCGTGGCTCAACCATGCATGGAATGGGAAAAGCGCACTTTTCATTGCCATACCAACCGCCAAAAGACCGATAATTATGGTGAGGGGAAGTATATATTTTCCCGTCTGCATCAAAATAACTATCTGATTATGGATATCCACCATCAATAGATGGCCTGTTAAATCATATAGCAGAATGATGGACATTAGGAACAATCCGGAGCCAAGCAGGCTCATAATCAAATACCTTATCGTCGCACTAAGTGTCTTGCCGTTTTCCTTTGCCATAACAATGGCACAGGCGGAAAGTGTGTTGATTTCCACAAAAACATACGCCGTAAAAATATCGTTGGTGTAGATAAGTGCAAGCAATGAGGAGAGCAGCAGGTTTACCATAATGTAAAACAAGTTCACTTTTCCCGGCTTTACGTCCATGAATATATCGGATTTGCCTGAAATTAAGGAAGCCAGCATAACAAAGCAAAACACGCTTGCCATAAGTGCTTCCAAGGGGCCAAAACGTATTTCATTGCCCCAAGGTGCCGGAAAGTGACCCATCATATAGGTGATTTGCTGTGGATTTTGTATCATGTACCCCAATAGCGCTAGGCTCATAACAAGACAAGCTGCCGTTGCAACCAAATTGACTCGGTAAGCATTTTTACCCGATAAAATCGAGCTTATAACGCCGCTTGCCATGGTGAGCATTATGCAAAAAAAGGGGAAGTTAGCAATAAATGGCATTCTATTTTTCCTCCTTTTTCGCCTTCATCAAAATTTCATCAATATCAAGAGAATGATATGTCCTATATAAATTTTGAATTAGTGAGAGCGATACAGCGGTTACACTGACGGAAACAACAATGCCTGTCAGCACCAATCCACTTGGAATTGGGTTTATGTATGCCTCTGTTTTCATAATACCATCTACAATTATTGGGGACAGTCTGCCTGCGATATACCCTTTTGCCGCCAAGAACAGATATATGGCAGTGTCCATAATGTTTAGCCCTATAACCTTTTTTATAAGGTTTGGCTGCAAAAATAAAGTTGTAAAGCCTATGCCAAACAAAATCATCGCAACCGTCTCATAAAAGTTGTGTAACAAATTCGGTCCCATTTATATCTCCCCCTTGCTAAATAGTGAATAGAAGCTGTACATTGTGCAGGTAACTATAAGACCTACTGCAATGTTGAGGGGCAGTATAAGTCCGCTTGAAATTATGTGTCCCGGTATGCCCAGTGGTATTCCGGTAGCCATATGATTTGCGCCTGTAAAAAATGAATAGCTTTTTGCCACAGCATAGAATGCTAGTGAGAAAAATGTTACATTTCTCATAAGCTTTTCCGTGACAAATTTTCTGATTTTTCTATATCCAAAAGCGGAGGAATACAAAATTAAGCTAGCCCCCATAACCGCACCGCCGGAAAATCCGCCGCCGGGAGAAAGGTGTCCGTTCAATACGATATAAACGCCAAAAACAAGCGCCATGGGCACTATAACTTTTGCCACATTCTTAACGATTATATCTCTTGTAAACTGAAAGCTATCGGAGGAAGCACGGTAAGTTTCCTCGCTTGCCTCAAGCTTGTCCCTGTTTTCTTCCTCTTCTTTTTTGCCTTTTTCTTTTCTCAAAAGCAGCATAACGCTACTTGCGGCAACAAACAAAACGCAGGACTCGCCAAAGGTGTCAAAAGCTCTGTAGTCCAAAATCATACCTGCAACAATGTTTACAGCTCCCGTTTCCTCAAGACCTTTTTCAATGTATCTTTCGCTGACCTCATTGTTTGCCGGATTGGAAGCAGCCCCATAGGGCGGCAAAAACGATACCGTTATAAGCAATATAATAATAATTCCCACGCAGATAAAAGCGCTTAGCCCTGCATATACCCCTTTAAAATATTGAATGGCATACTTGTCGTGCCACATCATACTTCTCTCTTGGAAGGACAGCTCCTTGTGGATAGGTTTTCTTCTTGGCTCGGGCTGTTGCTCTTTGACTTCCAAGTCTATGTCGCCGTCCACAAATTTTTCTAGAGAATTAAAAAATTTATTCGTCATTTTTCTCATCCTCTTCCTTCAATTGTTTAACATTTTTAAGTGTTATGAAAAACAGTATACTTGTAACTCCTGCGCCAACTGCCGCCTCTGTAATGGCAAGGTCGGGGGAGCGTAAAAGCAGCCATAGCAAGCTCATTATAAGGCTGTAGGACATAAAAATAATGACCGATGAAAATAAATTTTTAGTTAGCGAAACGGAAATCGCACACACTATTAAAAATACCAGCAGTATACCCTCAAATATTACCATGTTTTACCACCTCAAATTCCTCTATAGCTTTTTCATTGGAAATAATTTCCGTTCTGGCAAGAAAATGGGAGGACACAGGGCCTGCAATCCACAGCAAGATAATCATAAGCACCAGCTTTAATGTGATTAGGGTAAATCCGGAGTTCACAATTAGCCCCAGTATTACCAGTGTTGCCCCCAAGGTGTCAGCGGTTGCGCCCACCTGCATCCTGTTTAACACATACCCAAACCGATAGTTACCCACCGCCGCAGTTATTACCACTACTATCCCTGCGAAAATAAAAAACGCTGAAATTGCAAGTCTAATCATTAGCTTCTTCCTCCGGTTTCAAGTTTTTTAAATCGTCTGCTCTTTCTTTTTTATGGCTGCGAAGATATGCCTTACACAGTATAACAACCGTTATAAATCCAAGCAGCGCATATATTATTCCTATATCTATTATATAAGACTCGTCCTGCAAAATTGCCAGCATACTTATTATAAGAACCACAATTGTGCTTATGCTGTTTACCGCCAAAATTCTATCGGCAAAATGCGGCCCCAGCATTGTCCTTAAAAGATACACAAAGGCACACAACGCCAAAAGACACATAGCGCCAATAAAAAAGTAGCCATATATTTTTTCAGCCATTAAAAACTCTCCTCCATCTTCATAAGCAGCTTGACGAAAACAAGATTTTCTATTCCCTCTGCCATAGTGTAATCCAAGGCGTGGACGCAAAAGCGATTATCCTCAACATTCACAGTGATAGTCCCCGGTGTGATAGTTATTGAGTTTGCCAGTACAACACGCAAAAACTCAGTTTTAATGGGGACGTCAAAAAATACAATCTGCGGCTGAATGTCAATCTTTGTTATGAAAGTCATCTTTATAACTGCAAAGCTTGATTTGATAATCTCCCACAGCAACACAAGTATGTATTGAATAATTCTAAAGAAATTTTTAAAAAGCAAAATATCAAATCTAGGCGAATATTCAAAATATTTGCACATCAGCCAATAGATAAATGCCGTTATCCCAAGCCCCAGCAAAACTATCTCCACTGTCACTTGACCGTTGAGCGCCAACCAAAATAAAAACATCAATATAAACATTAAAATCCCCCTTCTAACCTAAAAGCTCTGTTTAAACAGCGCATCTATCCCTCTTTATACCATACCACCATCGCTCCGTCTTTAAATCGTGCAAAATCGGGGCTATAACCGACATAATAAACCTCGCTATTTCAGCGCAATTTTGTAAATCCATTTGCTATCTTCTTTACAATATAATTATTTCAGCCCAAAAAATCCGTGTAGGCAGATAAAACCTGCCTAAACGGATCTTTATTGCCAAATGCTGTATCTTGATTACATATCTGTGGCGCACCTATTCACGGTCAATATGAACCCCAGTGATACTTTTGTGCCCCGACTGTGCTCCCTCTGCTATATCTTTTTTTATCAAGAAAGATAAAAGTGCTCTTAGGACTATGATGCCGCCAAGCATAAATATTTCATCTCTGGTGCGAACTAATACAGTCCTTAATATCTCTGCCGCCATTTTAAATTCAAGCCCCGTAACCATAGACAGCCCTAAATTATGCCTGACAAAAGCGACATCCTCCCCCAGTACGGAAAATTTCACATATTGTACAAAGGATTTAAAGCAACCTACTGTAACTACGATAATGCCGATTATTTCAATTATTGCAATTATCTCGGGAAGAACTGCGTGCATGGCGTGTTCAAACATATATTAAGTCCTCTTTCCGTCTTAACTTTTTCTACTTTTTAGGTACAGATTTCCAGTCCTCAAGGAATTTTTCTATTCCCTGCTGCGTCAATGGGTGCTTTGTCATCTGCTCGATGATTTTATATGGAACAGTGGCAATGTGTGCACCGGCAAGTGCCGAGGCAGTAACGTGTATAGGATTTCTGATGGACGCTGCTATTATCTCTGTCTCTATACCGTGGATAGAGAATATATCGCTCACTTCAGCGATAAGCTTTATCCCCTCTTGACCTACATCATCAAGTCTGCCTACAAATGGGCTGACGTATGATGCACCGGCTCTCGCCGCCAGCAGCGCTTGCGCTGATGAAAAGATAAGGGTAACATTAGTTTTAATGCCCTTTGCGGAAAGTATCTTTACCGCCTTTAGCCCCTCAAGGCACATTGGAATTTTTATCACAATATTGGGATGAATTTTCACAAGCTCCAAGGCTTCCTCAACCATAACTGCGCTTTCAAGTGAGATTACTTCAGCAGAAATAGGACCATCCACAATAGTTGTAATTTCCCTTACAACCTCTTTAAAGTCTCTGCCTTCTTTGGCTATCAGGGACGGATTTGTTGTCACCCCACAGATAACACCTAAATCATTTGCTTTTCTTATCTCGTCAACATTCGCCGTATCAATAAAAAATTTCATACCTATATCTCCTTCGCTATTCTCATAACTAAATTATCTTATAAATATTAACATATTTATATACATATTACAATAGCCACTTTACAAGTATTTGTAAAAATAGTACAATAACAAAAACGATAACTTTAGTGTGGAGGCTTTAAGATGGACAATAATACTGCATTTACCGCTGGGGTAAGGTTTGGTGGGTTAAACGACAGAACTGAAATAAAAATTTTAATTTGCTATCTGCTAAGTGCCGTCAATCAGCCCCTAAAACAAGAACTTTTGATTGATACTATCGTGGGTCAAGAGCTTGTCAACTACTTTGAATTGCAGTCTGCCCTGCCCCACCTTTTAGACCAAGGCTTTATAACAGAAAGTGACGGGGCTTATTCCATCACCTGTGCCGGAGTGGATATAAGCCAAGAGCTTGAAAAGAGCTTGCCCTTTTCCGTGCGTGAACGTGCTTACAAAGCGGCAATCGAGCTATTGCAATATGAGGCATTGAAAAAGCAAAACAAAACCTCTATAACACCTTTGACCGGTGGCGGATTTAACTTGAATTGTACCATAGCGGATGAACAACTGGTTTTATTTTCCTTTGATGTTTTCATGCCCGATGAAAAGAGTGCTAAATTTGCTCAGGAAAGGTTTATAAAACACGGACAGGACATATTTAAATGTGTCCTTGGCATAACCACCGACAATCCCAGTATGTACGAAGATTTTTTAAAAAATGCCACAGACTAAAGGGCTGTGAAGCCATAATTACCCTTTAGCTTTTTCCTTTTGCCACACCGCACAACTCACGGCTCATGCCTTAATTGCGCCCTTGGTTTAAAATCAACATTCAATAATAAACTCCCAATTTGACACCTACTTAAACCTTCATTACACTATGCTGTATATGAAAATTTTTAACGTGTCCAAATCGGGAGTTTTTGTTGCAATACTTTATAATAAAGAATATTCCTTTTAATGCTTTTAACTTTTATTTTTTCAATGCCGTTTTAAATAATTTGCGCCTTGGCTGAGGTAGGCTTTTACGCCTTTGTCTTTGCCTGCGGGCGGATTAATTCTCCTTCTGATGCCGCCACGATAACCGAGCAGGCACAGTCTCCTGTAATGTTTACAACAGTTCTTGCCATATCCAGTATTCTCTCTACCCCTAAAATTAAGGTTATACCCTCAAGCGGCAGATTTACCGACGCTAATACCATTCCCAGCATTATAGTGCCGGCCCCCGGAACGCCTGCCGTTCCTATGGAGGCAAGAGTTGCGGAAAATACTATTACCACAAGCTGCATTGGGGTTAACTGCACCCCATATACTGTAGCGATAAACAGTGCACAGATGCCTTGAAAAACCGCCGTTCCGTCCATGTTTATGGTAGCACCAAGGGGTAGCACAAAGCTTCTTACGGTGTTGGAAACTCCCATTTTCTCGCAACATTCATTGCTAAAAGGCAGAGTTGCCGCACTGGACGCTGTTGTGTATGCAAAGGAAATTGCCGGTATCATGGCTTTGAAAAATTCTATTGGACTAACCTTGGCAAACAGCTTTATCGCCGTTGAGTAAACCACCACTGCGTGTACTATGCACGCTGCGTACACCGCTAAAATCAGCCCTGCAAGAGGCAGCAGCACCGACATTCCGTTGGTGGAAACCACAACCGCCATCTGTGCAAATATAGCAATGGGTGCCAGCTCCATTATAATGGCTGTTATTTTGCACATAACCTGTGAAAAGGAATCCATTGCCGATTTGAATGGCGCAGCGCCATCGCCCGCCAGCGACATACCTGTACCCAAGAATAGCGCCACCACTATTACCTGTAGCATATTCCCATCAGACAGTGCTTTAAAGGGGTTAGTGGGAAACATATCCAGTATTGTTTGAACAAAGCTTGGTGCTTCCTTTGCCTCATACGCCGCATCCATTGGAATACTGAACCCGGCTCCCACATTGAAAAGCTTTCCGAACAGCAAGCCCACACATACCGCAAGCAGCGTTGTCACCATAAAGTATATGATGGTCTTTACCCCTATTCTTCCAACTTTTTTAATGTCATCTGACGAGCATATGCCCATGACCAATGACGAGAACACCAAGGGAACTATCACCATCTTTATCAAATTTAAAAATAATGTTCCGATTGGCTTTAAAAATGTATTTGCAAATTCCGGCGCTCCCTGTAACAAAAATCCGGCTAAAATACCTGTGACTAAACCTATTAAAATTCGTGCTGTAAGTGTGATTTTCTTTCTTTTCTCTTTCATAAAAATACCCTCCATTTTTGCGTTGTCGGAATTCTAACACATAATAAAATTAATTGCAAATCAAAAATGCTTACTAAATATTTAGTTTAATCTGCTTTTTCATCTGCAAACTTTACATAATAAAGCATATCTTTTCTGTGCATAGTATTAGTTGTTTTTGAAAACGTCAAACTTAATTAAATCACAAAAAAAAGAAATCGACTTAAATTTTGTCGGTTTCTTTTTTGTTTACACTATTATATATTCGTTTTCCTTTGGTACTGCCCCACCGCTGCCCACTTTTTAAAACGGCTATCGGGCATCCCCACTTGCTACTCTTTCGTGTCAAAGGGGTAGCCCTTGCTTTTTTCTGCGGACAGCATAGCCTCCACTGCTTTCTCGTCAAATGTGAATGGGAGCTGTTTCAGCTGCTGCAAAGCGGCGGCACTTTTCAGCACCTCCTCACCCATTTCCGGCTTAATTTGATGGCAATTTATAAAATTCAAAAGTATTTTATAGGTTGGTGCTGAAAAATGTATTCCGTCATTAGCGCTGTATTTTTCCGACAATATGCCGTCCTGTGACAGAAAGTCAAAAAGATTAAGATAGTACACCCCCTCTAGCTTTTCCGCTATCCCCCTAGCTTCATCATTGTATCTCACAAGCCTTTCCGGAGTAGAAAAACTAAGCTTGCGTATGGGGGTGATGGAGGTAATCACTATGTCTGTATTTGGGGAAAATTTCTTAATGGTGTTTATAACTTCTGTGTAGGCAGCCCTGTATTCCTTTTCCGATATTATGTTAACATCGTTTAGACCCAGCATTATATACACTATTTGGGGCTGCTTTTTCTTTATGTATTGCACCAGCGTGTAGTCCTCCCCTTTGGACGTCAGCTCCATATCAAGAATATTTCGTGCGCCCACCCCAATTTTACTTAGCACATTTTCCTTGTAGGCAAGGTCATAGTAGGTGAAGCCCTCAAAAATCGAATCGCCAATAAAAACCGCATTATCAAGATAGCTTGGGTTTTGATTGCATATCTGATGTGTCAAATCACTGGAAAATTGGGTTAAGTATATATATTTTTTGGAAATTGTTTTTGCATACCTTGAAATTTCCAACCAATTGTCTTTATAGCTTGAGTCAATTTTGTCCATAGCTATTCCGTCATATACCGCCTGCATAGCGGCAGTCGGCTCTAATTTATTTAGAGCAATGTGCATATTTTCTTTAAATTCTGCCTCTTTAAAAACCTCGTCAAAGTAAAATGGGTAGGCTACACTATAGCTATATTCCTCCCCCTGCGCCGACACCTCCAGCAAAAAGTTGTCGCTAAAGTTTGCCGTGACCGTCTCACCCCTATATTTTGCTGTCACCTCAAAATCAGCTTTAACGTAGGGCATGGTGGACGCCATAAAGCTCTCTATTTTTATGGCGGACACTTGTATGTCCTTCAATTTAAGTTTTTTTACCTTGGAATTTTGAATAGAATATTCTGCAAGTATAAATTTCTTTACCTGCTCCTCTGCTTTGGTAATCTCTCGGTTTAAACTGTAATTGTCATTATCATAGAGGGGCTTACCTTTGAACATACCATCACAAAGCTTTTGGGGTGTCATTATATTGTATTGCTGGTTAAATTTTTCATATGCCAAAATTTCCTTTGTTTTTTTACTGAGCTTTAATTTTGAAAGTTCTTTTTGGTCAAAATTTTCGGATATTATCCTTTGCTGTGATATATTCAAAAGGTTTCCGCCCTCCTTTAAAATATCATAATAAAAGCCATCATCGGCGTTATAGTCAAGGCTGTTGTGCAATTCTGATTTTAAAGTTTGCGCAGAAAACTCCTGTGCAAAGCAATCTCTTTTTGCACAGGAGCTCAGTGTTATTAAAATCAAAAAAAGCGATATTAATTTTAATTTCATAACTATACCTCAACATAACCTTGCCTATAGTATATTACAAAATTTCCTCTTTTTCAATTTATTATTTTATTCTTCCAAGGCGTTTTCAAATTGACTTTGATACAGCTTTGCATAAAAGCCTTTTTGCGCTAACAGTTGGTCATGATTTCCAACCTCAACTATCTTTCCCTCGTTCATAACCAGAATTTTATCTGCATCTCGAATGGTGGACAGTCGGTGGGCTATTACAAAGGAGGTTCTGTTTTTCATAAGGTTTTCCATTGCTTTTTGTATTTGCACCTCTGTGCGTGTATCAACCGAGGAGGTCGCCTCATCCAAAATCAATATTTTAGGATTTTGTAAAAAGGCTCTTGCTATTGTCAACAGTTGCTTTTGCCCCTGTGAAATGTTGGAAGTCTCCTCGTTTAACTCAAAGTCATACCCCTTTGGCAAGGCTTTTACAAAGTGGTGCACTTGACCTATCTTAGCGCTTTTTATAACGTCCTCCATAGTTGCATTTTCATTGGAATAGGCAATATTATCTTTGATAGACCCCTTGAAAAGCCAAGTGTCCTGTAGCACCATTCCAAACATGCTCCTCAAATCGTTTCGTGCAAAACGATTTATATTTATGCCATCTATTAAAATTTCGCCGCTATCTATCTCATAATATCTCATAAGCAGCTTAACTATTGTTGTTTTGCCGGCACCTGTCGGCCCCACAATTGCAATCTTTTCCCCTTGGTTCACCTTTAAAC
>JAVWUR010000012.1:0-12897 GCA_036667055.1 Oscillospiraceae bacterium | reverse complement strand
TATTACGGTGCAATCCTCATCGTAGCCAAATGTGACATTTTTAAATTCAACACTGCCCTGTATATTTTCCGTGCTCTCCACAATGTCGGCGTCCACAGCCTCCTCCCTTTCATCCAAAAATTCAAAGACACGCTCGGAGCAAGCCACTGCGCTTTGCAGCATGGTGGATATGTTGGCAATTTGCTGTATGGGCTGGTTAAAATTTCTCACATACTGAATGAAGGACAGTATACTGCCCACGGAAAGTCTGCCTGCATTTACAAGCGTTGCTCCCACTATACATACCAATACATACCCGATATTTGAAACCATGTTGGTAAGGGGCATCATCATATGTGAGGCAAACTGGCTTTTCCAAGCGCTACTGCACAGCTCATTGTTATATTCTTCAAATTCTTCTAACGATTGCTGCTCCATGTTAAAGGATTTAACCACCAAATGTGCCGACAGCATCTCTTCAATGTGTCCATTTAACTGCCCTAGGCTCTTTTGCTGTCTTTTAAATAATGGCTGGCTGAATTTTACAATTTTATTTATTAAAAACAGTGAGGCAGGTATCACCAAAAACGAAATTAATGTGAGCACTACAGATATTGACAGCATCATGTAAATTGTGCCGATAATCAAGGTAATTGCCGCTGCCAACCGTGTCATGGACTCATTTAGCGATTGATTTATCGTGTCCACATCGTTGGTAATCCTCGATAGAACATCTCCCTTGGAGGTGGTGTCGAAATAGTGAAGGGGCAGCCTGTTTATTTTTAATGAAACGTCATTTCTAAGGTTGTAGGTCACCTTGTTTGATATCTTTGCCATCATAAACCCTTGGGTTAAGGAAAACAAAAATGATACTATATACAATGCTGCCATAAGCGTTATTATTCCCCACAGCTTGTCATAGTCAATCACTATCTTGCCAACGGTAAATGATTGCTCCACCCCTTGATACAGTACATCTGTCCCAAGACCCAACAGCTTTGGCCCTATCAAGCTGAACAAGCTTGCTGCCGCAGATAATACAAGTACAAATGCTACGCCCAGCTTGTACTTGCCGATATACTGAGCAAGCTTTTTTATAGTGCCCTTTAAATCCTTTGGTTTCTCTCCACCACGCATCATAGCGGGGCCGCCACCATGTCCGCCGGCTCCTGTCGGCTTTGCCGATGCTGACATTCTTCTTTGCATATTAGCCATACTACATTTCCTCCGTTGACAACTGGCTGCTGGCAATTTCCCTGTACTGCTCACAGCTTTCCAAAAGTTCTTTATGCTTGCCTATGCCAACAATTTTTCCCTCGTCCATAACGATAATCTGATCTGCATCCCTTATGCTTGCCACACGCTGACCCACAATTATAATG
The DNA here is from genome assembly GCA_036667055.1 of Oscillospiraceae bacterium. Taxonomy (GTDB): domain Bacteria; phylum Bacillota; class Clostridia; order Oscillospirales; family Ruminococcaceae; genus RGIG3102. The sequence continues at coordinate 11,536 of JAVWUR010000012.1, read as the reverse complement.
GTTGCATCTGTAAGGTTTTCCTTTAATGCACGTCTTAAATTGGCATCAGTTTTAAAGTCAAGTGCTGAAAAGCTGTCATCAAAAACATATATGGGTGCTTTTTTAGCGATTGCCCTAGCTATTGCTAACCTTTGCTTTTGACCGCCGGAGACATTAGTTCCCCCTTGGCTTATCTCGCAAAGATATCCGTCCTCTTTTTCCCCTATAAAGTCATCTGCCTGAGCAATCCTTGCCGCTGTTTTAATTTCCTCATGGGTGGCGTCTGCTCTGCCTATTCGGAGATTACTATCTATTGTGCCCGAAAACAGCAAGCTCTTTTGCGGTACATATCCAACATAGCTGCGAAGCTGTTTTAAGTCTAAATCTTTAACATTTACGCCGTTGATTTTAACCTCCCCCGAGGTCACCTCATACAGCCGTGTTATCAAATTTACCAAGCTGGTTTTACCACAGCCCGTAGAGCCGATTATTGCCGTTGTCTGCCCGGGGCGCACGGTAAAATTGATGTTTTCCAAAACCTTTTCCTCACTGCTTGGATAGGAGAATTCAACATCTTTAAATTCAATTGTGCAGCTGTCATTTTCAAGCTTTATCGGCTCGCTTTTTTCCTTTATAGCGTACTCCATATCAAAAACCTCGCCGATACGCCCTATGGAAACTTTAGCCCTTGGGAACATAATAAATATCATGGATATCATGGCAAATGCCTGCATAATAGTTGCAGAATATTGAATAAATGCCATCATGTCACCAACCTTTAATTCGCTAGTGGCAATTCTGCCCGCTCCAACTATTATTATCAGTACCGGCATTAAATATTGTATTAAATCCATTGTGGGCATCATGACGGACATGACCTTGTTGACGTATAAATTGGTCTTGCTGTATTCTGTGTTAACCTTGTCAAACCGCTGCTCCTCATATCTTTGCTTTGAGAAGGCACGGACAACCATCATGCCGGAAAGGCTCTCTCTCGCTGTGAGGTTTAATTTGTCCACAAGTGACTGCATTATTCCAAACTTTGACATGAGCAGTGCAAAGGTTATCGCCATCATTCCCAGCACTAGCACCACCGTCAACGCATTTATCCATATCATGGATGGTGCCTTTGACACCGCCATAAATATCGCCCCAACCGCCATGAGCGGCGCAAAAAACAGCATACGTATACCCATGGTAAAAAGCTGCTGCACCTGCTGTATATCATTTGTGGTTCTCGTTATTAATGAGGAGGTGGAAAAGGTGTCAAACTCTTGGCTGGAAAAGCCCTCAATTTTTGTGAACACCGCTTTCCTTAAATCCTTTGCTATGCCCGCACCCATTCGGGCGTTGGTAAAGTTAACCCCCAATGCCACCGCTGTAGTACACACTGCAAGAAATAACATTTTAAGCCCCATCACCAGTATATAGTTTCTTTGGTCGGACTGCAAAGCCGCCGACTGCGCCACGTCCGGCTGCGCCAAAATCTGCTGGGAATAGTCCTGTATGCCCACATTTACAATGTCCGACATCAGATTTGGCAGCATGAGACTGCAAAAAGCTTGCGCTATCAGCAGTACCAGTGAAAGTGCCACCATTGGGTAATATTTTTTTACATATTTTAGTATATATTTCAATCGCTTATCTCCTTTGATTATATCTCTGTTTTTTCCAAACAGCTTTTAAATTCCTGTAACAGTTCACAAAGCTGTATTGCGTTTTCCTGCCCGAAGCTGCCAATTACCGTCTCGCATTTATTCATGAGAAGGTCACAGCTTTTCTTAGTTATCTCCTCGCCTTTTTCCGTAAGCAATAGGTAGCATACCCTCCTGTCGGTGGTACTTTGTTTGCGGAAAATATAGCCCTGCTGTTCAAACTCTGCCACCTTTTGAGAGACTGTAGGCAGCGACACCTTCAATATCTCCGCTATGGTACTAGCCTTCATGCCCTCGCCTGTCACTTTTAAGTGGTGATGTATCATGTTCAAAATACGCCAGTCACCAAAGCTTTGGTCTATTTTAAGGTGCATATTCCTTATCATATGATTTGTGTCTCTAAGTGCGGAAATTAACTTTGTTGCAATCTCCTGCTCCGTCATTTTTTGCCCCCTTTTTCCCTGCCCTACAACGATTAAACACCACACATTTCACTTGTGCTTTTTGTGTGCTGTTTCCTGCAAAGCATCGGCTTGTTTGTTTAAAATAAATAGTTAGTGCGCATAATAGTTTATTAGCCTAACTATTATATGCACTAACTACTTATTTTGTCAATTGAATTTTTGAATTTTCACCTAAATTTTGCATTTCTGTCAAGTTGCTCCAGGTTCTTTTTGGCATAAAATTCATACGGCACTTAGGGTTGTATCGCTCCTTGATGGCTATGGTGTCATAGAAGTGTTTCCACAATCTTTGCACATTACGTTCCTCCTCGCAGGGGGGCGGAAGTTCTATGTCCTGTACAGATATTATTCGGCTGTCTCCATTTGAGTAGAGGAGCGCTTGCCGGTGAGTTTCGTCATAAATCATAAAGCTCTGCTCTGCAAATCGCTGGGTGAAATGATAGGAAATCAAGGGCAGTATTTGATTTTTGGGCTTGATGGAAGCTATGTATATATCTTGGGCTTGATAAAACCGAACAAGACCGGTAAACATATGTTTTTCCCGCTCCATATGTCGATGGGCTTTTATCAGAGCGCTCACATCCTCGTCCGATACCATCCGGTGAATTTTTGCTCCTACCTTAAACCCTTTAACTATGTATTGCAGCATCTTCATCTCCTTTTGCTCAAGGCAGGTGAGCATACTGTACTGCAAAAAGTCATAGCAGTAAATCGACAGCTTTTCCACTATGGCGGCGGACACCCGCTGTGCCTGCTCACTGTTTGTTTCTATTGTAACCGCCGAGTACAGCGTCTGTTCAAGGTTTTCTTCGCTCACTATATCTACAGGGCGCAGCGAGGAGTAATAGTAGCTGAACACACAGCTTAAAAAGCCATCAAAGCTGCCATCATAAACGTAAACTACATCTGTCCTGTCATGCATTTTTGAACGTCCTCCCTTGTTGGTTGGCTTTGAAACAGGCTCAACTGCTCTACGCCGTCAATGGGCTCAATGCCCTTTGATGAAGCGATTAGGCACTGCTCTGCTCTGTACCTGTCGATGCTGACATAAGGTGCTGTTTTCCCCTTGCAGGTTATGAAAAACTGTGCTCTTTTTAGCACCACTCCGATTTTTTTTAAACCGTCAAAATCTAAAAATGCTACACTGCGTGCCGACACAATACGTTTAGCGCAGGTGACCCCTATGCCCGGCACCCTCAGCAGCATGGTGTAGGGCGCTGTGTTTATTTCACAAGGGAAAAGCTGCATATTATGAAGTGCCCAATTGCATTTTGGGTCAAGATACGGGTTGAACATATCATTTTCGCCGTCCAAAATTTCCTCTGCTTTAAAACCGTAAAACCGCAGCAGCCAGTCTGCCTGATAAAGGCGGTGCTCCCTTAAAAGGGGTGGTTTTGTATCGAGAGACGGCAGCCGTTTATCGGTATTTATTGGAATATATGCCGAATAAAACACTCGTTTAAGCTTGTAGCGGTCATACAGCCCTTGGGTTAATTTCAATATATGTAAATCACTTTCATCACTCGCCCCAACTATCATCTGGGTAGATTGTCCCGCCGGAGCAAATTTAGGTGCATGGCGATAGAGGGCAAGCTCTTGAGATGACTGACGGCTGCTCTGCTGTATTGCCCGCATTGGTGTTAAAATGGTTGCCTTTGATTTTTGCGGTGCCAGCCTTTCAAGACTCTTGGCGCTTGGCAGCTCTATATTTACACTCAATCGGTCAACTAACAGCCCCAGTGCTTCCACGAGCTCTTGAGACGCTCCGGGGATAACCTTAGAGTGAATATACCCGTTAAACCCATATTCACTGCGCAGTATTGAAATAGCTTTTATCATAAGCTCCATTGTATAGTCGGGGGATTTTATTACCCCTGAGGATAAAAACAGCCCCTCAATATAGTTTCTTTTATAAAAATTTATTGTCAAATCCGCAAGCTCTTGAGGTGTAAAGGCTGTGCGCTTTACATCGTTACTTTTCCTATTTATACAAAATGCGCAATCGTATTCGCAATAGTTTGTCATCAAAACCTTTAAAAGTGAAATACATCTGCCATCTGCTGCCCATGAATGACAAATTCCGGCGCTTACCGTGGTGCCAACACTGCCGCCCTTGCCCCTAGAGGAGCCGCTAGAGGTACACGCAACATCATATTTTGCTGCATCGGTAAGAATTTCAAGCTTTTCAAATATATCCATAAAATCACCCTTTTTACTCTTTAGCTATATTTTAACATCTATTGGTTGTAATTTCAATAGGCAATAACAACTTTTAGTTGTAAATGTTGAATTTTCCCAGAAATAGTGCTACACTGTATAAAAATTACAGGGAGGATTTAAAATGGCTATCGAGATTGTAAAAGAGTATTTCAAAGGTCTTGGCATGGAGGATAAAGTTCTTGAATTTCCCGTTTCCAGTGCGACGGTAGAATTGGCTGCCCTAGCTTTGGGCACGGAAAAGGGAAGAATTGCAAAAACAATGTCCTTTAAAAAGGATGAGGGCTGTATTTTGGTGCTAACCGCCGGAGATGTTAAAATTGACAACGCAAAATATAAGCACACTTTTGGGTTAAAAGCAAAGATGCTCACACCCGATGAGGTGGAGGAGTTTGTCGGTCATGCCATTGGCGGCGTGTGCCCCTTTGCTGTAAAAAGCGGTGTAATTGGGGTGTATATTGATGCTAGTGTTAAGCGCTTTCCCACCATATACCCTGCCTGTGGGTCGGCAAACAGCGCCATCGAGCTAACCCCAGAGGAGCTTTTCCAGTACAGCAATGCCACCGATTGGGTGGATGTGACAAAGCCAATAGAATTATAATAAGCCGTGACATTTTGCACAATTATTTTGTTTATATTTGTTGAAAACTATAAACTTTTACTTTCAATGTGATATTTTTGTTTAAATCCAACATTCTTTTTAGCAAATAGTGTATACTTTGATAAAAGATTAGGAGGATATTTTATGAAGCTTACTTTTTTAGGCGCTTGTCATGAGGTCACAGGTAGCATGACCTACCTTGAAGCCTGCGGCAAAAAAATACTTATTGATTGCGGCATGGAGCAAGGGGGCAATGTATTTGAAAATGCTCCGCTGCCTGTCGCCCCCGGTGAAATTGATTTTGTGCTTTTGACCCACGCCCACATAGACCACTCGGGAAATCTCCCATTGCTTTGCAAAAATGGTTTTAAAGGGGAGATACATTCCACCGATGCCACTGCCGATTTGTGCAACATAATGCTGAAAGATTCTGCACACATACAGGAGTTTGAGGCGGAATGGCAAAACAGAAAAAACAAACGTGCAGGCAAAGCCGAGTTTATCCCAATTTATACAATGGAGGATGCCATATCCGCTATTGGGCTTTTTGTTCCTCATTTTTATAAGAATAAATTTCTTCTCTGTGACGGTATTGAGGTTAACTTTATCGATGCGGGTCACCTTTTAGGCTCCGGTTCCATCGAGGTTTGGGCGACGGAAAATGGAACTACTAAAAAAATTGTTTTCTCCGGCGATATCGGAAACATGAACCAGCCCATCATTAAAAATCCGCAATACATATCCGATGCAGATTTTGTTGTTATGGAATCCACCTACGGCAACCGAAACCACAATGAAAACCCCGATTATGTGCGGGAGCTTGTTGACGTTTTGCAAACTACTTTTGACCGTGGTGGCAATGTGGTTATCCCCTCCTTTGCGGTGGGCAGAACTCAGGAAATGTTGTATTTTCTTCGCCAAATTAAGCAGGACAAGCTTGTAAAGCCTACCAACTTTACAGTGTACGTGGATAGCCCACTAGCCGTTGAAGCCACTAATGTTTTCAAGGAAAATGGCAAAGACTGCTTTGACAGCGATACTATGGAGCTTATACGAAAAGGTATAAACCCCATAAGCTTTGACGGCTTAAAGGTTTCTGTCACCCAAGAGGACTCAAAATACATCAACTTTGACCAATCTCCCAAGGTCATTCTATCCGCTAGTGGTATGTGCGATGCAGGCAGAATAAAACACCACTTAAAGCATAATCTTTGGCGGGAAGAAAGTACAATATTGTTTGTTGGGTACCAAGCCAACGGCAGTTTGGGCAGAAAAATCATAGAGGGTGCAGACGAGGTTAAGCTGTTTGGTGAAACTATCGAGGTCAAAGCGGAAATTAAACAGCTTGCCGGCATAAGTGGACACGCCGACAACAACGGGCTTGTAAAATGGATTGACAACTTTTCTGAAAAGCCAAGCAAAGTATTTATCGTCCATGGCGAGGATGAAGCCGCCAGCGATTTTGCCTTTCAGCTTTCGGAAAAAGGATATGATGCCGCAGCGCCCTATTCCGGTGCTGTGTACGACCTTTTGGAGGACGTATTTCTGCTGTCTCCTCCTCCGGTGCAGTTTGTTAAGGAAACGCCCCCATCTCGTGCAGATGGTTTATTTGCACGTCTTGTGTCTGCGGGCAAGCGCCTAATGTCTATCATTGAGAGAAACCGAGGTCTATCCAACAAGGATGTGACTAAATTCACATCGCAAATTGATGCACTTTGCGATAAGTGGAGCAAATAATATCACCGCTCAATAATCCATCGCTAGATAAAAAGCAAAACTGCCTGTAGCATATTTAAAATGCCGCAGGCAGTTATTTCGTTTATTAATTTTTTGGCTCTATAATAAATATTGTGATGTTTTTATATAAAAACTGAGATTGATTAGTCAGCTCCTACAAAAGCGCAAATTCAATTTTCCTGCATAAAAACAATCTATTCCTGTTAATGTTATACCTATTTATCAGCATTATTTCTGTCTCTTGCAGTGTTGTCATATACCCAAATTGACAGACATTCTCCGGCACTGTTATTTTTAAAGCTGTGGGGTGAATTTGCTTTTACATATATTGTATCGCCCTCATTTAAAAGATATGTTGTATTATCTATAGTAAAAAGCAATGAACCTTTCGCAATATATCCAAACTCATCCTGTATATGCTCATAGGAGTCATGCTCCTCATTGTCCAGTATTGTCATAGCCACAGCTTTCATGTTCCTGTTGCCCACCGTTATTGCCTCATACTTTACATCGTTTTCGCTGTTAAACAGCGCTTCCCTTTGGCCGGTAGTGACAACTATCATCTCTGCTTCTGCGGATGAAATCAGTTCGTTAAATGTAATGTTTAGACACCGGCATATCTTTTGCAAATTAGCAATAGTAGGGCTATTTACTCCCCTTTCAACGGTACTTATGTAGCTTACGGACAGCCCGCTTTTCCCTGCTAAATCGTTTAATGTAATCTTTTTATTTTTTCTAACTTGTTTAATAAGTTTTCCTATCTGCTCATCCAAAACGACACTTCCTTTTACAAATACTTGCATATTTTATGCGACTTTTACATTGTATCATACTCAGCGCCATAATTTCAACCTTTTTAGCAGTCTCACCTTATATTTTTATCTCCAAATTATTTATACAAATAATTAAATTGTATAATACACAAATAAATTGTGGTTTTTTCAGTAATAATGTCAATTTAACTGTGGTAAATTGTATGATATACTTTATTTACGATACAAAACGATAAATAATTATTTATATGAATAATTCACACAGGAAAGAAGAGGTTATTATGGTGATTTTGAAAAATTGTAGGCTTATAAAGGAGCTTACAGAAAACTATGACGGCGAGATGGCAGATATTCTAATTGACGGCAAATTGATTAAAGACATCCGTCCTGCAAATTACAACTTTCAAGTTGATTGTGAAACCATTGATGCACAGGGCAAAACGGTGCTTCCCGGGCTGCTTGACATCCATGCTCATTTCAATCTCTTATCTCAGAATGTTTTGGAGATGAGTGTTCAGGACCCTGCAACTGCCGCCTTTGAGGGGTACGCTTATGCCAAAGAATATTTAAAGCAGGGCTACACTACCGTGCGAGACTGCGGTTCCAGCTACAGCGTGGGCAACGCCATTCGCAACGCTATTAATAAAGATATTATAGAGGGGCCACGAGTCATTTCAAGCGGCCGTATAATCACCCCCACCGAAAACGGAAACAAATGTTTTCCTCTCATGTATGTGGAGGCAGACGGTGCCAATGAAGTGCAGAAGGTATGCCGCAAATTATTTCAAGATGGCGCCGATTTCATAAAATGCATGGCTACAGGTGCTTTTTACAATGACGGCGGTGTTCCGGGGCAAACTATTGTCACCGAGGATGAAATAAAGATGATGGTGGAGGTAGCTAAGAGCAAGGACACCTACGTTGCCACCCACTGCCATGGTACCGAGGCGATAAAACTTTGCATTAAATGTGGAGTCAGAACCATTGAGCACTGCTCTTTAATCGATGATGAGGGCATTGAAATGCTGAAAAATTCAACCACAAGCTTTATGGTGCCTACCATTGCTATAGACAAAGTTCCATATGACGAGCCAGAGACTATTCCTGAATATATGTGGGATAAAATAAATACTTTGACAGATATTTCTCATGCTTGTATAAAAAAAGCGTACGCTGCCGGAGTTATGATGGGCTGGGGTTCCGACCTTGACATGGAGAATTTTGTTAAAAGACCTGGTTATGAATTTATCGCCAGAAAAGAAATGCTAGGCTTTTCAAATCTGGATATGATGCTGCAATCCACTAAATACAGTGCCATAATCGCTAAGCTTGATGATAAATTAGGAACGGTTAAGGTGGGTAAATATGCTGATTTAATTGTTGTGGACGGAAACCCTGATGAAGATATTTACGCCATGACAAAACCATTGCTGCACATTTTAAAGGAAGGCAAAGTAATTGCATAATAGCTGATTTTATTTACATTTTTATAAAAAGGAAGAAAAATATGAAAAAGAAAAGTTTTAAAATGCCAAACGCATTTGTGACATTATTTTTAATTATTGCGGTAGTTGCTGCACTTACTTGGATTGTCCCTGCCGGTCAGTATGAGTATGTAGACCCCGACGCATCTAGGCTGGAGCCTATAGCCGGTACCTATTCCCAAGCCGAGCAAAACCCTCAGGGAGTTTGGGAGGTCATCATGGCTCCCGTCACCGGATTTTACGAAGCGGCGGACATCATGTTGTTTTTGCTTATCATCGGTGGATTTTTAGGCATAGTTATGCACACCGGTGCAATTGATGCCGGAATTGGCGCTGTTGTTAAAAAGCTTAATGGCAAAGACCATATAATGATTCCTATTTTAATGATTATATTTGGGCTTGGGGGAACTATTTTTGGTATGGGCGAGGAAACGGTTGCGTTTTATCTATTGATAATTCCGGTTTTCATCGCTGCGGGCTATGATGCTTTGTGCGGAATGGCAACCATATTTCTTGGGACTGGTATCGGTTACATGGCGTCTACCACCAACCCCTTCTCCACAGGAATAGCCTCCGGATTTGCCGGAATTTCTGTTGGCGATGGTATGGGCACTCGTGTACTGCTTTTTGTTTTACTGGAGACTGCCGGAATAATATACATTATGCGTTATGCTAAAAAAGTTAAGGCAGACCCCACAAAATCCTTAATTTATGATATGAAACAAGCAAATGAAGAGTATTTCAAAACCACAAACGGTGCTACTGTTGTGGAATTTACAAAGCAAAGAAAAATAATTTTGTCAATTTTTGCTGTTTCATTCTTAATAATGGTAATCGGCGTTATTCCATGGGCAAGCAAATTTAATATTATGATTTTTGAAAATGCCAACAATTTTATACTGGGACTTCCTGTAATCGGAAAAATTCTTGGTCATATTGTGCCACTTGGTGACTGGTGGTTTGGCGAAATGGGTCTTGTCTTTATGTTTGCCGCTATAATTATTGGCAAAATAGCGAAGCTTTCACAGGACGACTTTATTGAAATATTTATGAAAGGCGCACAAGACCTTTTGTCCGTTTCTCTAATCATCGGTATTTCCAGAGGCATAACCACCGTTATGAGTGCTGGCGGAATGACCGCAACAGTCCTTCACTGGGGCGAGGTTACCCTGTCTAATCTTGGGCCTGTTGCCTTTGCAAACCTTTCCTACCTATTCTACCTGCCCTTGTCCTTCCTTGTTCCATCTACATCGGGATTGGCAACACTTTCAATGCCTATATTTGCCCCCTTGGCAGAGTTTGTCGGTGTTAGCAAGGATGTCATTGTCACCGCCTTTGCAACGTCAGCAGGTCTTATGAACTTAATCACCCCAACAAGCGGAATATTGATGGGTTCATTGGCACTCAGCCGTATTCCATACAATAAATTTATGAAATTCACACTTAAACTTTGCGTTATATTATCCCTCATCGTAATGGCAACCTTGAGCATAAGCGTAATACTGTAACAGGAGAAAGCAATGAAACTGACATCTTATGAATTGAAAATGCTAAATGGAGAATTTGGCGAATTTAAACAAAAAGCTTTGGAGAAAATTATACAGTACGCTGGCATTTTAGGTGCTGATGAGCTTTGTGAGGTTACGAAAGCCACCGTGTATGTTGGTGCCCATCCCTATTTAGACGTGGTAGGCTCTGATTGTTATGATGAAATTTTTTCTAAAATGTATATGTGCAGCGATAAAACCATTAAAATCGGCAGCTTTGCCAAGGAATGTTTTACCCAAACCTGCGTTGCCCCCTGCGACCAGTACTGCTATAAGCCACTTGGCTTGACAAAGGAATTTTTTGATAAAAACAATGCTTACCTTGAGATAACAAAAAATGCCGGCGCCTGTATCGCCGGTAGCTGTACCCCCTACTTTACCGGTTGGCTGCCGCTGATGGGCGAGCATTTTGTCACCACGGAATCAAGTAATGTCGTTATGTGCAACTCAATATTAGGCGCTTGCGGAAACTCCGATGGTCTTGAAGCTGCCGTGTGGTCAGCAGTTTGCGGCAGAACTCCTAAGTGGGGCAATCATATCATGGAAAATCGTTTGGGAACACACGTTTTCAATATAAATTGCGACAGCTCCAGCGAAATGGACTGGGATCTTATTGGATATACCGTGGGAAAGCACCTGCCTCCACACGCCATTCCTATAATCAGTGGTAACTTTAAAAAGCCAAATATCATTAAACTAAAACAGTGCTTTGCGTCTTTGGCAACCACCAGCGGAGCTGAAATGTGCCACATTGTAGGGGTTACACCTGAGGCGAAAACGCTATCTATGGCGCTTGGGGGCAAAAACCCCGTTGAGGTTGTGGAAATTACCCAAGCCATGTATGACAAATCCTACTCCATGCTTTGTGATGATGACGATACAGCCGTTGAATTTGTAACTTTGGGCTGTCCTCACTATTCTTTAGAGGAGCTGCGAGATGTTGCCGGATATATGGAAGGCAAAAAGGTTAAGGACAATATTTTAATGATGGTGTGGACTGATATTTCCACAAAAGCTATGAGTGATGTAAATGGATTTACCAAAATAATTGAGGACGCCGGAGGTCATGTGCTCACAAG
>JAVWUR010000011.1:0-35326 GCA_036667055.1 Oscillospiraceae bacterium | reverse complement strand
TGGAGGTCGACCCCTCTGTCTGTGCCGATACAATCGGTGAAAATGAAGTTGCCACCAGACAGGCAGTCATAGCAAATGCCAGTATTCGCCGTGCCATTCTGCCACTTTGTTTTTTATGTTTCATAGATGTATTCCTCCTGTTTTTTGCAAAACCCGCCCATTTTGTTGTATATTATAATAGTATACAATATGAAGTGTCGGTAAAGCGTCTGTGTTTTGTGTCAACCGCCATGCAATTTTCATACAATAGAGGAAGAATTAAAATTGTTGGGGGGCATATTTATGGCTTTGGAGCTGGGGCAAAACTATCACATTATTTCCCACCGTGGGTCGGGGCTTTACTTAAATATCTATGGGGATGAGGTGGTTAAAAACTCATCGGTGGTGTGTCTATACCCCCTAGTCCCCCACGCTAAATCTCAAATGTGGGCGGTGAGGGCAGAAAAGGGGTATGCCAAAATTTACACTTCTCTTGCCGGTGGCGACAGCTACGCTTTAAACATCAGCTCAAAATCCAACCCCGTGTGTACTATGTATACCGCCAGTGGCAATGACCGTGACAGCTTGGTTGATTTATTGACGGTGGACAGAGACAAAAATCTATATCGAATTAAGCTTGCAGGCTATGACCTTTATCTTTTGGCAACGGGGGAATATTCCCTTGCTCTTGCCACTTGGAGCCCTGTTATAGAGGGCAGTGACGCCTTTATTTGGAAGTTGGAAAGAGAGGATATTTTGCTGCCCGACCCCACTCTCCCCCTTGGGAAACGCCCTTTAAACCACAATACCTCCTCCCCTTTTTATAACCGCTTAAATCCATTTTACGCAGCAGACCCTGCTCTTGTGGGGCAGTGTACTTGGTATGCTTGGGGGCGTATCAGCGAAATTTTCGGCGGTGAAAAACAGGCTTTGTTCTCTCAAAGCTACAACCGCCACGCCAAAAACTGGCCTGCCACCGTGACAAACGCCATCAAAATGCCCTACCCTGCCAAGGGTGATGCCATCATTTGGGGGGTAGGCACCTATGGCCACGTTGGGGTGGTGGAGGAGGTAATGGGCGATAGGGTGAAATTTACCCAGTGCAACGGCAAAGGCTCTGTCAACAACGCTTGGGACGCAAAGGACGGCATTGTACAGGAATTGACCCAAAAGCAACTGGAGAGCTTGTACCCCGAGTTTATAACCTATCTGCATTTTTGAAAACGCCAAGCAGGGCAAAGTAAAACAGGCTTTAATCTCAAAATATAAACCCAAAGGGGCATCTCATTTTTATGTGAGACGCCCCTTTGGTATATGCTGTATTAACTTTTATCGCTGTGTTAGCATTTATATGCTGTGTTAACTTTTATCGCTGTGTTAGCATTTATATGCTATGTCAGCTTTTATCGCTGTAAGAATTATGCCTGTGCTGCTGGTGGTGGTGCTGTCACAACCCCTGCTCCTGTAGGTGCTTCCACCACTTGTCTTATGCTCTCCACCATATTGATTAGCACAGTGTCCATTGGCAATAGTATCTCCACCTTTTCGTTTTTAGCAAAGGGCAGGTCCTCTATCTTTACGCTGTTTATGTCCTTGATGTCATTTACATCAATTTCAATCTTCTCTATTAAATCAAGGGGCAGTGCCTTGTATGGAATTTCATCTACCACCACTTGAACCATTAGCTGTGTACACTCCTTGTTTATGAGCACCAGCTTTACTGTGCTGCTGACAACCTCGTCCTCCAATAGCTTTTGGAAGGTCAAGTTTTGCACTTCCCCTGCAAAGCTATCGTAGTCTATCTCTTTTAGCAGTGCACTCATTTTTTTGCCGCCCATCTCCATGGTAACTCTGCCGCCCTTGGATTTTGAGCGCAAAAGTTTTGCTACATCGCCCTTGTTAACTTGCAAAAGCATTGTCTCCTGCAAATCTCCGCCGCAAACTCCTACCGGCACTTTACCGGATTTTCTAAGCTGCTTTGCCTTGATTGTTTCGTTTCTTTTTTCCACGTTTAGAATGTACATTTTTAAACCCTCGTATTTCTATCTTTTAAATTTTTTGTTGTTAATAATTCTATGCGAGCCGCACCGCTGTCTGCACCCATACGCACCACCTCCCGAGTATAAAAAAAGGAGGGCATTTCAGCTCTGTTACCTATGCGGTACGACACTAAAAGCCCTTCCTATCAAGACGGTTCTTTTTCTATGTAATTATTGTTATATATTGTACCACAAATTCAAACAAAATACAAATTTACTGATATTTAATTTGAAATAATAAAAAAAACTGTAAATATTCTACAAATTTATATAAAATCTTTTAAATATTTACTGCGGCTTGGGTGGCGTAATTTCCGCAGAGCCTTTGCTTCAATCTGGCGTATTCTCTCCCGTGTCAAACCAAAATAATCCCCCACCTCCTCTAGGGTATGGGGCGTTTCGCCGCTAGTGCCAAACCGCATATTAATTATCATCTGCTCTCGCTCATTTAAGGTGGATAGCTGCTTGTCAATTTCCAGCTTCATCATAGAATTTGTCGCCACCTCCTCGGGAGAATCATTATCTTGATCCACAATAAAATCTCCAAAGGAGCTGGTATCGTCATCCCCTATGGGTGCGTCCAGTGACACGGTAGTAGCCGTCACCTGCAATATCTTTTCCACACGGTCTTTGTCTATCCCCGTAAGGTCGGACAGCTCCTCATAGTCCCCCAGCTTGTGCTGCTGTGACGAGAGCTGCTGTGATGCCTTTTGCACCTTTCGCACCTCCTCGCCCATATGCACCGGCAAGCGGATGGTTCTGTCTTGGTCGGAAATTCCCCTTGTTATGGCTTGGCGTATCCACCATGTGGCGTAGGTGGAAAACCTAAACCCCAATGTGTAATCATATCGGTCTGCCGCTTTTATCAGCCCCAAATTGCCCTCTTGAATTAAATCCAAAAGGGAGAGGGAGCGTGTGCCTGCCGCATATTTTTTTGCGATGCTGATAACCAAACGCAGGTTTGCACACACCAGCGTGTTTTTTGCTTTTTTATCCCCCTTGGCAACCAGTATCGCCAACTGATACTCGTCCTCTTTACTTAGCAGTGGAGCTTTTCCGGCTATTGACAGATAATATTTTATGCTATCACCACAGGGACACTCGTCCTGTTGCTCCTGTTTTTCAGCATCTATATCTTTAATATCTTGTTTTATCATTTCTGCCTCCTATGCAACCATATAATAATAGCACAAAACCCATAAATAGTCAAATTTCCTCTTTACATATCCATTACAAAGTGGTAAAATAAAAAGTTATAATCTAATATCTGTAAAAAGCCGATAAAAACACCTCATTTAACGTAATTTATGACTATTGTATAATGGACACTTTCTGTAAAATTAAAACAAAATCCACCTGCAAAAAATGGCGAAATTGCCAATTGCAGGTGGATTTTATTGTTTTGTCTTGGTATTTTGTTCCCCAGTGGGATTTTGCCCCTAGCTATTCCAGCATTTTGTGGTAGAAAAGCGGCTTTGGGTGGTTTAAATCCATAATTCCATAGCACACTTTAAAATCCGCACATATGTCTCGGTTTATGCTGCCGGGACAAAATATATACAGCCCGTCCAGATACTCATAATATTGCTTATGGGTGTGTCCGTAAAGTGCAATGGTGGCATCTAGGGCAATGGCGCTGCGGCGCAGTGGCAGCAGGCTCATCTTCACATCAAAGCCATCCCCATGGCACATTAACACTTTATAATTTCCTATGGTTATAACCTGCATAGGCGCTATTGAGTTGCTTATATCGCAGTTGCCACGCACCACATCAAACTGAAGCTTGGGGTAGTCTTTTTTTGCCCGCACCACGTCGGACAGACCATCCCCCAAAAAAATAACCTTATCTATATCATTTTCCCTTTTGAGAACCTCATCCAAGCCCTTTTTGTTGCCGTGAATGTCACTTATTATAAGATATCTCATAGCATTTTATCCCCTTAGTTCCTGTGCGGCCTTGTAGACCTCACTCTTTGAAAAAGCGCTTTTTGAGGACAGCTCCTTGGCACACTCGCTTATGGACGCTCCGCTTTGCTCCATCATTTCAATGCAGCCACGGGCAAGCTGTTCCAGTGTCAGCTCCTCCTTTTCATGGTGCAGCACCGCACCTTCAAGTATCAACACAAACTCTCCCTTGGGTGGGTTTTCGCTATAAAATTCCAGCGCCTGCCCTGTGGTGGTAAGCTTTATCTCCTCATGCAGCTTTGTAAGCTCCCTCGCTAGTGTCAGCTTTCTATCCTCGCCAAAGTACTTTACAAGGTCTTTTAGGGTGTTCAATAGCTTGTGGGGCGCCTCGTAAAACACCATGGTTCTCGTCTCATTTTCAAGAGCTTTTAAGTGTTCGGTGCGCTGTTTTTTTGCCGTGGACAGAAACCCCTCAAAGCAAAATCTGCCGGTGGACTGTCCGCTGACGCACAGAGCCGTTATCACAGCGCTAGGCCCTGAAATCGGTATCACCCTAACCCCTCTTGCGTGTGCCTGCCCAACCAGTACCTCCCCCGGGTCGCTGATACAGGGAGTGCCTGCGTCGCTGCACACCGCACAGCTTTCTCCATTGACAATCCTGTCGATTATATAGTCCCCTCTGTCCTTTATATTATGCTCATAATAGCTTATCATTGACTTTTTTATGCCAAAATGATTTAAGAGCTTTACCGTAACCCTCGTGTCCTCTGCCGCAATAAAATCCACCGTCTCAAACACCTCTTTCATTCTGGGTGTCAAGTCGTTTAAATTGCCAATTGGAGTCGCCACAACGTATAGTACCCCTGCCATAAATATGCCCTCCCTTTGCTGTGCCTTGTATTGAAAAGCCATTTTGAGCCTTTATAAAAGCCAAAGCTGTATTTAATTATTACATTATACAACATCAGTGCTATCTATGGCAACAAAAAACGGTCTTTGTTTAATTCAAAAGACCGTTTTATCTTTTTTTATGCAAAAACCGCAATTTAAGCCCTCACATCAATCTGCTGCTCTCGGGTCTTGCTTTTTGCCCTTGTGACGGTAGTCGTCTCGCCCCCTGCGGTGTAAACGACCCCACATTCAGGACAGGTGGCGGTGTGAAGTATGACAGTTTGGCTTACAACCTCTCTGCCCTCCTCCTCTGCCTTTGCCTTGTTCCGTGTGACGTGCTCGTTTTCGTGAGCCGCCACCGCCCCTGCGGATGCGCCGGGGGAAATACTGGTCGGTGATTTAAAGGACACCCCCGGGTCATTGGATCCGTCCATATATCGTCTGGTTTTACAGGTGTGGCACTCGTTGCGGTCAAAGGAATTTTTTATTGGCGGCATTGCCCCATTGCTTTTAGCGCCCTGCCCACCATCATTCTCGGCCTTTGGTGCTCCGCTTTCCGGATAGTTTGCCGCTGTCTGTGTAGCCGATGGCAAGCCTTGGGGTGATATGCCCACAGTGCTCCCTTGGTTTTTGCCCACATTATTATGAGCGGCGCTTGGGCTTACAGTCCTAGTCTCAAAGCGCATAGCCGTTTCCATTGTCAGCAATCGGGACATTCTTTTCACCTCCCAATCCTTTGTTTAATTTCATATTAAGCCCTATTATATCCATCTGTCAAGTGGTTTTGCCCTAGTTTTAGCTTTTTTTATTTAAAACCCTGTATTCTTCTCCTAAATCTTTAGCTTTTTTTACTTAAAGCCCTGTATTCTTTCCCTAAATCTTTAGCTTTTTAAAATATTCTGCCTGCTCCTGTTCCTCCCACTGGCTGGTGTAGAGGTTGTAGTAGTGCCCTTTATTTTGCAGTAGCTGTCGGTGAGAGCCCATCTCGATGATTTTCCCCTCGTCCACCACAATTATTATATCCGCATTTTTCACAGTGGAAAGGCGGTGGGCGATGATAAAGCCTGTCCTGTCCGCCAATATTTTGTTGGTTATCCCATTGATAAGCTGTTCCGTTTGGGTGTCCACGCTGCTGGTAGCCTCGTCCATAACCAAAATTTTACCGTCCGCCAGCAAGGCTCTTGCAATGCTGATAAGCTGCTTTTGACCGGTGGAAAGCTTGTCTCCACCCTGCCCCACGTCCGTTTCATAGCCCTTTTCCAGCTTTTCAATAAAGCTGTGTGCCTGTGCTCTTTGTGCCGCCACCACCACCTGCTCGTGGGTGGCATTGGGGTTTGAATACTTTATATTTTCCTCAATCGTGCCGCTGAAAAGATGGGGAGACTGTAATACATAGCTTAAATTGCTCTCAAGCCACAGCAAGCTCCGCTCTTTATAGTCCACACCGTCAATTAAAATTTTGCCCTCTGTGGGCTCAAAAAAACGGCATATTAAATTTACAAGGGTGCTTTTGCCTGCCCCTGTCTGCCCCACTATGGCAACGGAGGTGCCTGCCTTTATCTTTAAATTAAAGTGCTCCAAAACATAATTGTCGCTGTCGGGGTACTTAAAGCTCACATCGCAAAATTCAATGTCACCCTTTATCGGCTCCCAATTTTCCTTTTTGGGAGTGTAGATATCCCCATATCTCTCCTTCACCTTTTCTGCATCGTCCACCGAGGGCTGTGTGTCCATAAGGCGGTTGACACGCTCCACATTCGCCTGCAAGGAGATGGTGTTGTTAAAGCAATCGGTCAGCTCTTGAACAGGGCCGAGTATGGAAAAGGTATAGTTGATAAACACCGCCAATGTACCTACATCTATGGCAAGATTTGCCACCATAGGCACCGCCTGTGCCACCACAATAGCCACGCTCATAGAGCCGATGGAGGTGACGAGGGGATAAAAAATTCTCTGCACTCGCTGAACCTTCATAGTTTTAGTACGCATATCGTCATTTATATGGTGAAACTCTCTTGACACATTGTCCTCAATGCCAAGGCTTTTCACCGTCTGTGCCCCGTTGATATTCTCGTTGTAGGAGGCGGTCAAAACGCTGTTCTGTTTGCGTGTGGCACGGTTTAAAACCAGCAATTTCCTTTGAAAATATGCGGTTATACACCCTAAAAGCAGGATTATTCCAAAGACCACCCCAGCGAGCCTTAAATTCAGCATAGCCATACTAACTACGATAAACACAAGGTATGATAGATGAAAAACAATCGCCGCAAGCCGCCATGAGAACATTGCCCCCATGCTGTTGGTGTCGTTCATTATCCTCGCCAAAATAAAGCCCACCGGTGTTTTGTTGAAATATTCCACCGACAATTCCTGTGTGTGGCGAAAAAGCTGATACCGCATATCCCTGCCCACGCCCATCTCTATAAATATCGCCTTGCGTGAATATATTACCGAGCCTATGCCTTGAAGCACGGTGAAAAGTATAAATACCCCTGTAAAGCCCACTAGCCCCTCCACCGTTTTTTTGTCAATAAAATTATTGATGGCGTACTTTGTCATAAGTGGGAATACGGCTTCAAAAAGAGCCGTTATCACAGCACTTGCTATGAGCACCGTGATGGCAGCCTTGTAGGGCACTAAAAATGCGAAAATCCGTTTCCATTCCTTTAAGCTGAACCTGTCAGCCAGTGTATATTCCTCCTCCATGCTATTCATCACCTGCTTCCATTTGAGTTTTTTGTATTATGTCCTGTTGAATTTTTACAATTTCGCTGTATATTCCCGTCTGCTGTATCAGGGTGTTGTGATCTCCCTGCTGGACTATTTTTCCCTGTGCCAGCACCAAAATATTGTCTGCCTGCATCAGTGTATTGACACGCTGGCTGATAATCACCGTGGTAAGATTTTGTGTTGAGTGCTTTAAATTGTGCCGTATCTTGCGGTCGGTAACCGAATCCACCGCCGACAAGCTATCGTCAAAGCAGAGCACCGGTGCATTGGTGTATAGAGTTCTTGCGATTGCCACCCTCTGCTTTTGACCGCCGGAAAGAGTTACCCCCTTTTCGCCCACAATGGTGTCATACCCCTTTTGAAAGTTTAGGATGCTATCGTGAATTTGGGCGGTTTTTGCCGCCTTGAACACCCTTTCCTCCTCTATGTTTTTATCCGCCACGGCGATATTTTCTCGTATAGTTTTGCTGAACAGAAACGGCTCCTGCATTACAAGCCCGATGTTTTTTCTCAAAGAGCCAAGCTTAATATTTTCTATATTAACCCCATCAATCAAAATTTCGCCCTCTTGAACGTGGTAAAACCTTGACAGCAACGCTAATATTGTGCTTTTGCCGCTGCCCGATGCCCCTAAAACCGCCACCGTCTGCCCCTTTTTTATCTTGAAGGACAACCCCTCAAATATCCTTTGGTTTTCAAAGGAGAAGGACACGTTTTTAAATTCTATCTCCTTTTCAAAGACAAAATCCGCACCATCGTCGTAGTTTTCACTGTCCGCCTCCATAATTTCGTTTATTCTCTCCAGTGCCACCGTCGCCTTGCTCATATTGCCGATAATCTTGCTCAAAGAGCGGATAGGCCACATAAGCATACCGTTAAACGCCATAAAGGACACCACTTCCCCCGTGGTTATCTCCCCATTTACCGCAAAAATCGTGCTCATACACAGCACCAGCACCACCTGCAATGCGGTCAAAATGTCTCCACCTGCCCAAAAAAAGGCAAGTAAATCCCCCACCTTTATCCAAAGTCGGGTGAAATTCTGATTTTTTTCGCTGAACCGCTCCAGCTCCTGCCCCTGCTTGCCAAAGGCTCTAACCACTCTTGGGGCGGTTAGATTTTCCTGTACCATCGCCTGCAATTCGCCCTCTGCCTCATCTGCCACCAAGAATTTTTTTTGTATTTTAGAGTAGTAGATGATGGAAAAGCCTGATATGGTAGGCACGCTGATAAAGGAGATAAGTGCAAGCTTTGGGGATATCCCCCACATAAACCAGTAGGCGATGGACACCTGAGCGACTATCCGCACAATCTGTGTCATCTCCACCACAAAGCTTCGCACCATATCAATGTCGGAGGAGCACCGCTGAATTATATCCCCTGTCTGCACATTTTTATGGTAGGTAAAGGTGGCTTTTTGCAGATGTTCAAAGACGCTTTGACGCATATTGTAGCCCAAATTTTCGCTTAGATTGTGCCCTGCATAAAGCCGAGCCAGCTCGCACAGCCCCGAGGTTGCCGCCACAAGTGCAAAAACCCCAATGAGCATTAGCAGATTTTCACGCAGAAACTCTCTGCCACCTAAGGCGTTTACATACTCCACAATCGCCCTTGGCATATCCATGGGCTTGTCCCCTATTACGCTGTCCACCGTGACACCGATAAGCTTTGGCCCCAAAAACTCAAAAAACGCCCCAATCAATATGAATACAACCGCTATGACAAGGTAGATACCACTGCCCTTTAGTTGATTTTTTAAATACGTTAAACTGTTGTTTTTCTTCATAAGTCCTACCTTTTTATCCACTGTTTTATCCGCTTTTTTATCCGCTGTTTTGTCTGCTTTTTTGTCTGCTGTAATTAAATTATTTTTATAGTATACCACATTCTGTTGACGAAAACAAACATAGATGGTAAAATATTTATCGTATATGTCCAATCGACAAATGGTTTTTATGAAAGATATGGTAGTATGAATAATATTAAAATTTTAATTCCCTCCCTTGACCCTGACGGCAAGCTTTTAGGCGTTGTAAAGGAGCTTGTAGCCGAAACTGATTTCGACCTTATTTTGCTGGACGATGGCAGCGGCAAAGAGGGGCGTAACATTTTTGATGAGCTAGAAAAAAATGACCGTTGCACCATCCTGCGCCACGCCATAAACCTTGGCAAGGGGCGGGCTTTAAAGGACGGCTTTAACTATATTTTAAACACCTATCCCCAATGCCTTGGGGTGGTGACGGTGGACGGAGACGGCCAGCATCTCACAAGTGATATTGTTTTGTGTGCCAAGGCTCTTTATGACCACCCAAAAAGCCTTGTGCTTGGCTCTCGTGATTTTGACGGGAAGGATGTTCCCACCAAAAGCAGCTTTGGCAACAAGGTTACAAGGCAGACTATGAAGCTTTTGTGCGGAGTTAATATTCCCGACACCCAGACGGGGCTGCGTGGCATCTCCGCTGATTTTATGAAGCTTTTAATGACGGTGCCCGGTGAGCGCTTTGAGTTTGAGACAAATATGCTGCTGTGCGCAAAGGAGAATAACATACCCTTTGAAATTGTGACCATCGACACGGTTTACCTTGAGGGCAACGCCACCACCCATTTTAACCCATTAAAGGACAGCTTTAAAATATACTCTATATTTATTAAATTTTTGGTTGCCTCCAGCTCCAGTTTTTTAATTGATGTAACCCTTTTCACGATTTTAGCCACCTTTTTGCGGGACATTGCCCCCCTATACTACATATTTGTGTCCACCGCCGTGGCAAGGGTAGTATCGGCTGTTTTTAACTACAATCTCAACAAAAAAACTGTATTTAAAAATTTTGAGCACAACCCCTTGATAGTGGTAAAATATATTTTATTGTGTATAGTCCAGCTTTGCCTGTCTGCCTTCTTTGTGGAAAAATTGTATTACCTATTGCGGATAAACGAAAGCATTGTGAAGATAATGATAGATATGATTTTGTTTTTTATCAGCTTTACCATTCAAAGAGAATGGGTGTTCAGGAGTAAAAATAATCAATAAAAAACAGGGTGTCCTTTCCAACTTTAAATTGGAGGACACCCTGCTTTATTTTTTATATTATTTATAATGCTATTTGTTATTAAATCTTGCCAAAAATTCCTTGGTTTTTTCCTGCTGTGGGTTTTCGAAAATCTCCTTGGGAGTGCCCTCCTCGCAGATTACCCCATCGTTCATATACACTACACGGCTGCTCACATCCCGTGCAAAAGCCATCTCGTGGGTAACCACCAGCATGGTTAGCCCCTCCTTTGCCAAGGTGCGCATAACCTCAAGCACCTCCCCTACCATCTGTGGGTCAAGGGCGCTAGTAGGCTCATCAAACATCAACAGCTCCGGCTCCATCGCCAAGGCTCTGGCAATGGCGATACGCTGCTTTTGTCCGCCGGAAAGCTGCCGTGGCTTTGCGTTTATATAGGGTGCCATACCCACCTTGTCAAGATATTCCATAGCTCTTTCCACCGCTTGGTCTTTGGGTAGCTTGCGAATTTTTATCATACCCACCGTGCAGTTTTCCAGTGCTGTCATATTGCTGAAAAGGTTGAAGTTTTGAAACACCATACCCACCTTGGAACGGTATTCCGGCACGTTTATGTTAGCCTTTAAAATGTCCACACCGCCGTGAATAATTTCGCCCCCTGTGGGGGTTTCCAAAAGGTTTATGCACCGCAAAAGCGTGGATTTTCCCGAGCCGGAGGAGCCGATTATGCTGGTGACGTCCCCTGGGCAAACGGAGATATCTATATCCTTTAAAACTCTGTTCTCTCCAAAGGTTTTGCTCAAATGGCGAACCTCAAGTATTGGTTGTCTGTCCATTTATTTTGCCTCCTTTGCTTTTTTAGCGGTGCCCAGTGCCTCTTCATTCGTCTGCTCTTTTTCATGATGAGACATATCCAAGTTTTGATGTGCATGGTTAGAGCCGGGATAGTTGTACATACCTGTAGTGTGTGCAAGCTGATCCTTGGTGGCAAGGTCGTACCCCGAAGGGCCGTCCATACGTTTTTCCACCCACAATAGCAAGCGAGAGGATATGACCGTCATAATCAGGTACATCACCATAGTTATGGTAAATGTTTCAAAGTAGATAAAGTATGTGCCTGCCACGGATTTGCTGGCAAAAAACAGTTCCACCGTGCTGATACAGGACAGTACGCAGGTGTCCTTGATGTTTATAATAAAGTTGTTTCCCACCTGTGGCATAACATTCCTTAGTGCCTGTGGCATAATGACGTTCAGCATGGTCTGTGCATGGGTCATACCTATCGCCTTTGCACCCTCTGTCTGCCCTGGGTCGATGGAGAGTATCCCCCCACGCACCGTCTCCGCCATATAAGCACCTGTGTTTATTGACACTATGAAAAATGCCGCAAACCATGGGGACATATTAACCCCCACCATAGCAAGCCCATAATATATGAACATTGCCTGCACCATCATAGGAGTGCCACGGAAAACCTCTACATAGATGCTGATGAATATATTTACAATTTTTAGCCCTATCTTTTTAAAAAGGTTGTCATTTTTTTCTACCGGTATAGTTTTCACCACACCGCAGGCAAAGCCGATGATGCAGCCGATAACCGTGCCTACAATTGCGATGATAAGTGTTGTTGCCGCACCACGCAGCAGGGATTCGCCGTAATTTTGCAGTATGAAAATTATTCTTGCGAAAAAGCCGGAAGGTAGCTTGCCCATTTCGTCTTATCCTTTCACCGACAGCAAAAGTACTGCCGCCATATAAATGTATTGTTTCGCTTTTTTAACGGCTCACAAAATTATGACTGTGCCGCCGCTTTTATTGCTTCGTCCATCATTTTTGTGAAATCCTCAGCAGTTAATGTTGCAAGACCCTCGTTTAGGGATTTTAACAGCTCGGTGTTGCCTTTTTTAACCGATATACCGATGTTGACTTCCTCGTCTGATACCTTAAAGTCTCCTGCTGACAAATCAAGTGCCACCATATCAGGGTATACAGCAACTGCACCAAGCGCTGTTGGTTTGTCTGTGACAACCAAATCCACCTTGCCGGAATCCAGTGCTACAAGCATTGCCGGAGCACTTTCCATAGCGGGGTTCATCTTGCCATTTGGTATCTGTGGCAAGCAGATGTTGTACCATATTGTGTTGAGCTGTGAGGTGCTAGTCGCTCCGTCCAGTTCTGCTAAGGTCTTTGCATTTGCATATTTTGAATCCTTTGTTGTTAGGGCAACTATTGTGGCGTAGTAGTAAGGTGTAGTGAAATCCACCGTTTCCATACGCTCGCTTGTGATGGATTGTCCGGCTATAACACAGTCAATTTTCCCCGACTGTACTGCAAGTGGCAGGCTATCCCAGTCAAGCTTTACTATCTCCAATTGGCAGCCCATTTTTTCCGCTAGATATTTTGCCATCATAACGTCATAGCCATATGCAAAATCCGCACTGTCCTTTATTGGCACTGCACCGTTTGTATCTTTAGACTGTGCCCAGTTGTAGGGAGCGTATGCACATTCCATACCCACACGCAAAACCTTTTTATCTCCTTGCGCACCGCTATCCGTTGCAGGTGCATCGGACTTTCCACAGGCGGTAAAGCTGACAGCCAGTACCAGTGTTAAAACTAAAGCAATAATCTTTTTCATATTTTCCTCCAATTGTTGTCGCTGCCTTATTATATGGCAGTATTTTAAAATATATAAATAAAAAACGCTATGAACATTTCACTGCACGTGAAACGACCATAGCGACTAAAAATCAAAAAATAACTTTTGACCTTGGCTGCATATTGATAGCGCTTCACATAAGTGACAGTCTGACAGATATTCTCTGACGGCCCAACATAAAGCGATTGTAAGCATCACTTTACATTTCGGCGACAATCCCTTTGGCGGCTGCGGTGCTTAAACCTTTTGCAGCTCGTTACTATTGATAATCGCTCCTCTATCGTTGTTTTATCCGCTGTTAAAGGGTTAAAACAATAATACAATATTCATTTGCTAATTAGAATACCCCATATATCAGTGTTTGTCAAGGGTTTTTACCATTTAATTCATAAATGTTGTTGTTTTTATATCAATGTTCCCTTTTTTCTTTTGGAATGGCACAGCAAAAACACACCAAAAGCCCCGAGACAGACCTGCACTACAGGCACCGACAGCCACACCCCTTTTAGCCCCCACATATTAGGAAACACAAAGGCTACCATTATTAAAAGCAGCAGCGGTTCGCCATAAATCAAAGCATAGGCATATTTGTTTCTTTGAGTGGCGTAAAAAAGGGAGGTGGTGACACGCAAAAATGCCATAAGTACTAATCCAAAAATAAAGTAGGGCAACACCTGTGCGTACATCTGTGCAGTTTCTTGTGATGCTCCAAACAAAATTGGGATGGCTTTGCGAGACAGATACATCACCGCCCCACACACTAAAGCGGTGACTGCCCCAAAGGAATAGGTCAGCTCCTCCACCTTTTTCAGTGCCACATTATCCTTGCCGCCAAAATATCTACCCACCAGCGGCTGAGAGCCATCCGCTATGCCCTGTAACAGTAGCTGTGCCACGCACACCACATAGCTTATGACCGCATAGCACGCCACCGCCGTCTCGTTTCCGTAAGCTATAGCCCCCCTATTTAATATTATAATTACTATATTAGGACTTAGCGTCAAGCCCAAGGGTGACATTGCGGCGGCTAACAGCCCCTTGACTGTCCCCTTGGTAAGCTTGAATTTTGCATAGGAGAAAACTCTGCCCTTTGCCAGCAAAAATGCTACGCAGGGCACCATTGTCACCCCTTGACCTATCACCGTTGCCGCCGCCGCCCCTGCTATACCAAGCCCCAGCCGCTGAATAAACAGCCAGTCCAGTACAACATTTGTCCCAAACCCCAAAGCCATAGCATACATGGCCACCATAGCCCCGTTGTAGTTTCGGATGATGGGCAGCAAGCCCACCCCCATAATTTGAAATGCCGAGCCTAGGCTGATAATTTTTATATAATCTTGAGCATACCCCAAAAGCTCCCCTTGTGCCCCTAGCATTTTCAGCACCGGAGTGTGAATTACGGTTAGTATGGCGGTGAGCGCCACACTTGCCACCACCAGCAAAATGTATGCACTACCAAGATATTCTTTTTCCCCTTGGCTGTCATTTTTGCCAATGCACACCGCCAGCCAAATTGCACACGCCATGCCAAGGCCTGTGCCCACCGCCTGTATAAAGGCGGCGATAGGATAGGCGATATTCACAGCGGCAAGCCCTATATCCCCTATATTTTGCCCGATAAAAATACCGTCAACAATAGCGTATACCCCCGAAAACGCAAAGGATAGCATTGCCGGAACCACATTTTTCCAAAAAGCTTTTTTTACTGACATCTAATTTTCTCTCCATATTGCATAATTTTATTTTTAAATATTTATCTATAATACCATATATTTGTAAAAATGGTAGTTATTTCTCGACATATTTTTATCTATCGGTTAAACTTATTTCATAAACTTTAAAAATTATTTTAAATTCATGCAATAAAAGCCCCACTTGGCGCATTAACCATATGTAAGGAGAAAACCATGATTGCAATCTGTTTTAACTTGACAACTGAATTGGACACCGCCCAGCGTGAGCAGGCTATTGAAATGTGCATAGCCAGCATTGCCCAAGGTGACAAGGCTGCACTTTCCCAGCTATACGAAACCACAAAATCCTCCGTATACGGCTTTGCTCTCTCAATGCTAAAACACCCACAGGACGCTGAAGATGTTTTGCAGGACACCTACTTACAGGTGTACCGTGGGGCGAAAAGCTACCAACCCCAAGGCAAGCCAATGGCGTACATCATAACAATTACCCGCAACCTCTGTCTTATGAAATTTAGACAGGACAAAAAAACTACAGACATTCCCGAGGATATGTGGGCAACATTTTTTGCGGAAAATGAAGGTCTTACTGCCGATGACTCCATTGCACTTAACGGCTACATGATGGCTCTGTCCACACAGGAGCGGCAGATAGTTTCTCTCTATGCAATATCCGGCTTTAAACACCGTGAAATTGCCGAAATTTTACAGATGCCCCTGTCCACCGTGCTGTCAAAGTATAATCGAGCCTTAAAAAAACTAAAAAAATACTATACAGAAGGAGAAAACATATGAACAATCTCGATATTGAAAAAAAACTTTCCGCCGCCATGTCACACGCTGTGCCGGACGTTTTGGACAACATTCTCTCCCTCTGTGACACCCAAGGAGAATATATTATGTTAACACAAAACACAACTACTAAAAATAAGAGCTTTAAAAAATACATTATAGGCATAGCGGCTGCCTTTGCAGTCATGACAGGTCTTACTGCATTTGGTATGGTAGACCAAGGCTATATAAACGGCTTTACCGTTGACATTGACGTTAACCCAAGTATTGAATTGCGGGTAAACCACGCAGAGCGTATCGTTGCCGCTACCGCCCTAAACCCCGACGCTGAGAAAATTTTAGACGGCATGAACCTTAAAAACACCGACATGGACGTTGCGGTAAACGCCATCATGGGTTCAATGCTGGAAAAAGGGTACATTGACGAGCTGGCTAACTCCGTTTTAATTACGGTGGAAGGCTCAAACTCCGAAAAGGACAATGCTCTGTGCCAAAAATTGACCCAAGAGGTTGAGGCGACCTTGAAAGCACAGGCGGTCAACGCCGCAGTTTTAAGCCAAACCATAACATCCCGCACCGGCAAGGACTTAAAGGACAAAGCCGCCGCCGAAAACATATCCGTTGGACGTGCCGAGCTTATAAACCAGCTTATTGCACAAAACAGTAACCTTAAATTTGATGACCTTGCTAAGCTTACGGTAAATGAATTAAACCTTTTAGTGAACAATGACGTTACAAAGCTGCCTAACGTAAGCACCACAGGAACACCCGGCGACAAGGGCTATATAGGTCAAGAAAATGCCCTACAGCTTGCTTTGAAGCACTTAAATCTTACCCCCGGGCAGATTTCCAACCCCCACTTTACCCACGATTATGACAATGGCAAGATGGAATATGACCTTGAATTTTTAGTTGGCGACAAAAAATATGAGTTTGATATAGACGCTGCAAGCGGACAAATTCTTGACGTTGAGCAGGGTACAAAGGACACTGACGCTGAGATAGCTGCCGAAAAAGCCGAGGAGGAAGCCGAGGCCTTGGAGGACGCTCAGGAACAGGAAGAGGATGCCAAGGAGGATGCCGCCGACAAAGCCGAGGAGGAAGCCGACGCTTTGAGGGATGCACAGGAAAAGGCAGAGGATGCCAAAAAGGATGCCGCTGAAAAGGTTCGAGAGGATGCGGATGCTTTGAGGGATGCTCAAGACGAGGAAAGAGATGCTAAGGAGGATGCTGCCGACGATGCCGAGGAGAAATCCGAGGCTTTGAAGGACACCCAAGTAAAGACAGAGGGCGCTAGTAAAGCTGCCCCCGAGACGGAAACAGCGACAAAAAAGCGTGAAGATGCCGATGGCGCAAAGGATATGGCAAACTTAGCACAGGACAAGCAGGAGGAAGACCAAGAGCAAGCCGAGGAGGAGCAGGAGGAGGATTAGTTCTTCTTGCACCACCAATTAGCCCTTGGCAACTATAGCAATAAATTTTAGGAGGCAAAAATGAGTTTCACCAAAATCAATGTTGATGTCACGGCAAATGAAAAATCTACCATGCAGCGCACCTACAGTATGTTTTTCAACATTGACCTTAGCCATCTGATGGCTTTTATAAAAGATAAACAGCTTAACCTATTTCCCGTATGCCTATACGGAATTGCCCGAACTGTCAACCACCACCCGGAATTTCGCATGGCGGTTGACACCTTTGGCAACGTGGGATATTTTGACACTTCAAGCCCCTGTTACACTGTATTTTGCCGCCAAAACAAGGCTTTTACCGACGTTTGGACACAGTACAACGATAACTTTAACGCATTTTATCAAAATTGTGTTGATGCCAGCGACAAGCTCCAAAATTTGCTTTGTGCCACACTGCCCTTAACCCGCAGCAACACCTTTAATGTGTCCTGTGTTCCAAGCACTTCCCTTACCGACACTCAGCAAAGCTTTTACAGCCGCTATGAATATCTACAGCCGGTTTTCACCCTTGGAAAATCCTTTGACAGTGAGGACAAGGTGCTGCTGCCTATGGCGATACAGGTGCACGGTGCCATCTGTGACGAGGCACACACTTCAAGCTTTGTAAACGAGCTGCAAGAGTGGGCAGACACCTTTGCCATATGATAAATATACCTCCAACAGCCCATAAAATGCAAAACAGGGTGCCAAACCGAAAGCTAGTTCGGTGATGGAACCCTGTTTTGTATTGTTTTTTTAGGCTCTATTCGTGCTACCCCAACATTTACTATAGAGCCTTTTTTTATTGTTAGCTATTGTTAAAAGCCGCCCGTTGTCCTTGGGAATGCCATTACGTCACGGATATTTGCTATTCCTGTGATGTACATTATCAGCCGCTCAAAGCCAAGACCAAAGCCTGCGTGCTTTACACCGCCATAGCGCCTTAAATCAAGATACCACTCGTAGTCCTCCGTGGACAGATTAAGCTCCTTCATACGGTCTACAAGCTGGTCTAAACGCTCTTCACGCTGGCTGCCGCCGATTAATTCGCCCACACCCGGCACTAGCATATCCGCCGCCGCAACGGTTTTGCCATCATCGTTAACACGCATATAAAAGGATTTTATCTCCTTGGGGTAATCGGTGACAAACACTGGCTTTTTGTATATTTTTTCCGTCAGATACCGCTCGTGCTCCGTCTGCAAATCCGTGCCCCATTCCACCTTGTACTGGAACTCGTCATTGTGCTGTTTTAATATCTCCACCGCCTCTGTGTAGGAAACTCTACCAAAATCGCTGTTTACAAGGCTTGTCAAACGCTCTAGTAATTCCTTATCAACAAACTGGTTGAAAAACGCCATATCATCAGGGCAGGTTTCCAGCACATAATTCACCGCATATTTAACCATCGCCTCGGCAAGATCCATATAGTCTGACAAATCCGCAAAGGCTATCTCCGGCTCTATCATCCAAAATTCTGCTGCGTGACGGGCGGTGTTGCTGTTTTCCGCACGAAAGGTGGGGCCAAAGGTATACACCTTTCCAAAGGCAAGCGCCATCGCCTCCGCCTCAAGCTGTCCACTCACGGTAAGGTTGGTGGGTCTATTAAAAAAGTCTTGGGTGTAGTCCACCTTGCCATCTTGGGTACGTGGCAGGTTTTCCATATCCAGTGCCGTCACACGGAACATCTCCCCTGCGCCCTCGCAGTCACTTCCCGTTATAAGAGGGGTGTTTGCGTAAACAAAACCGTTTTCATTAAAAAATTTGTGTATGGCATATGCCGCCGCACTGCGAACACGAAACGCCGCACTAAAGGTGTTGGTGCGTGGGCGCAGATGGGTTATTGTACGAAGATATTCCAAGGTGTGGCGTTTTTTCTGCAAGGGGTAATCGCTGGGGCACTCCCCTAGAATTTCAATCGTTTGTGCATTTATTTCAAAGGGCTGTTTTGCCTGTGGTGTCAAGACAATACTGCCTGTAACCCCAAAAGCTGTGCCCACGCCGCTCTTTGCGACCTCAGTGTAGTTGGATATCTTTTCCTGCAAAAAGACCACCTGTACGCCCTTGAAGGCACTGCCGTCATTAAGCTCGATAAATCCGATATTTTTGCTGTCTCTTGTGGTTTTCGCCCACCCTGCAACGGTCACTATTGTGCCATCAGCAGGTGTATTTTGATACAAGGAGGAAATTTCTGTTCTTTTCATAAATCTGTCTACCTTTATATTTATTTTGTCAGTTATTCAGCCCTCAAACTCTGCCATTTCTACATCAAAACAAAGCTTGCGGTTAATCTTCATTATTTTATCACAGAAGTACTATAAAATCAATGTTTTTAGACAGGGGCTTTGTGCCAACAATATAGATACGCTATACTATAGGAGGATTTACCCTTATGAAGCTATTTTTAAAAAGCAAAAAGCTATGGCTGTTGGTTGCCGCCTTAGTCATTATATTCCTTATACTTCCCATGGCATTGACAGCACATCTGTACAATGATGTTTTTGGGGTGCGTGTGGACGTCACCGACAACTACTATGATTATATAAAGGAAAAACGCCCCGGCTTTATCCGTGAGGGCGTAAAATTCTCCTCCAACCGTGGGCAGCAGCTACAGGGGTATTTCTACCGCTATGCCGCCGAGGACTACAAGGGCTTGGTTGTTATGGCGCATGGCATGGGGGGCGGTCAGGACAGCTATATCGCCGAGGCGCAGTACCTTGCCGAAAACGGCTACTTAGTGTTTTGCTATGACAACACCGGCACAAACGAGAGCGAGGGCAAGGCACTTATCGGCTTGTCCCAGTCCACCATCGACCTTGATTATGCCATTAGCTTTGTAGAGTCTATAACGGAGCTGGGGCGTTTTCCCTTGGTGCTGTACGGTCACTCTTGGGGTGGCTTTGCCGTCACCTCTGTGGGGAACTTTAACCACCGTGTCAAGGGCATTGTGTCGGTGGCAGGCTTTGAAAAAAACAGCAACGTGTTAAAACAGCAGGGCAAAAAGCTGCTGGGAGATTTTGTGGGGGCTTTTATGCCCTATGTCAATTTATACGAGAGAATACTCTTTGGTGCAAATGCCCGATATACCGGAACAAATGGCCTTGAAAATTCCACCGCCAAGGTGCTTATAATTCAAAGCGAGGACGACCAAATCGTGGATTACAATGAAAATTTTATGGCGTATAAAAACGCCTTTGCCGATAATGACCGTTTCACCTTCCTGTCCATTCCAGACCATGGACACAACGCTGTCCTGTCTCCACGAGCTAATTTTTCCATCCAACAGCTTAGAAAACAGATGGAGGCTCTTGGGGAGGACACCCAAAGCGACGAGTACCGCAAGCTAAAGTCCGAGGAATTTTCTTTAATTCTCGACCTTGACAGGGAAATAATGGACAGCATTGTGGGCTTTTATGACAGTGTTTGTGTTCCGCCCCCTGCCGCAAATTAAGCCGGCACCCAATTCACGGCTGCCGGCTTAGAAATCGCCATATAAAATGACCCTGTGTTTATCTCATGGGGAAGGGGCTATCTGCCCTCACTGTGTTTTTATCTTATGGGGAAAGGGCTATCTGCCCTCCATAAATATTTCCTTTATCAATTGCGCCGCTCCTGTGATGTCCTGCTTTGCTATAATCGCCGACACCACCGATACCCCGTCTATCTTCACATCTCGAAACTGCGGTATGGTGTTCTCGTTTACTCCACCTATTATAACCACTGGGATATCTGCCATCTCCACTATCTCACGGAGCTGTTCCTTTGACACTAGCTTTGCATCGGTTTTTGTGCCTGTTGCAAACATTGCCCCTACTCCAAGGTAGTCTGCACCGTCCCTTTGTGCTTTTTCCGCCTGTTCAAGGGTGCTCGCCGAGATACCCAATATCTTGTCTTGCCCTATAATTTCTCTTGCCACCGCCGCCGGAATGTCGCTCTGCCCTAAATGAACACCATCGGCGTCCACCGCAAGAGCTATGTCCAAGCGGTCATTTATAATCAGCGGCACATTATATCTATGGCAAATCTCCTTGACGGCAATTGCCTCATTATAAAAGTCCAAGGAATCTATATTTTTCTCTCTTAGCTGTACCAATGTGACACCGCCCAAAATTGCTGCTTCCACCGCCTGCTCTATGGTTTCTGTGCTTTTAAGCTGGCTGTCCGTCACCAGATACACCGAATAATCAAGCTGTTTTTTCATCTATCTGCGCTCTTTTCTCCATTATGCTATCATCAATTTTACTTATAGCATCTATTATGGCTATATGAAAACTGCCACTGCCAATATCCTTTGTCCTTTCGTAAGCAATTTCTCCGGCTATTCCCATGGAGGCAACCGCCTTTACCGTTGCGGCGTAGGCGTCCTTGTTAGCTCCTACATACGCTCCCACAACAGCACTGAGCATACAGCCTGTACCTGTTACCTTGCTCATGAATGGAACACCGTTGCTGATTTTTGCACACCTTGTCCCATCGCTTATCACATCCACCGCCCCTGTGATTGCCACGGTGCAATTGTACTTTTGTGCAACTGCCCTTGCCACCGTCACAGGGTCATTTTTATTGTCTGCATCGCTGCTGTCCACCCCTCGTGTTGACACCTCCAGCCCCGCTATAAAGGAAACCTCCGACAGGTTGCCACGGATAACCGCCAGCTTTAGCTCTCTAACTAATTTTTCAGTAGTCTCATTTCGCAGGGTAGATGCCCCTGCACCCACTGGGTCAAGCACCACGGGTATTCCCATTTCATTGGCTCTTTTGCCGGCTTTAACCATAGAGGCTATGGTTCTCTCGTTGAGTGTGCCGATGTTTATAACCAGTGCATTGCTTATGGAGGTTATATCTGCCACCTCATTTATATCGTCTGCCATAATGGGAGAGCCGCCACAGGCAAGCAGCACATTTGCCACGTCATTTACCGTCACATAGTTGGTTATGCAGTGCACCAATGGTACATTGTTTCTAACTGTTAAATTTTCCATCATTATTCTCTACCTGCCATCTGCCAAAAATACAGCTCGTGCTCGCAAGCTCTAACAAATATTTTCCGCAATCCTTCCTGCCTTTCGGCATCTAAATTTTCACATAATGTGTCGGCAAACGCCGTCCACTCGTCACAGCACGCACTGTATGCAGCCGAGGTATAATCCTCCACCAAGGGGCCATAGTAGCTGTCTAAAATTTTGGGCGCACGTTGTTTCACCTTTTCAAAAACCAGATGGTAGCCCACCATACAGGGCAAAACCGACATTAAAATTTCCGGTGTATCCTCCTTTTGTGAGGTGTCAATCAAAAATTTTGTGTATGCGGCACATTCAGGCAGCTTTGCCACCTGCTCCACATCCTCGTCCGTCATTCCATTGTCCTTTAGATATTTTAGCCTTGTGACATTTTCACTGTCATTTACAAACCCAAGTGCAGAATAGAAAACCTGCATCTCCTTAAAGCTGTGGCTTTTTACTATCGCCATAGCATACGCCCTTAGATAGTCTCGCAAATATATGCTATCCTGTACAATGTAGTCCAAAAACTTTTGTTTTGAAAGAGTGCCCTCCATCATTTCAGACAAAAATTTCTCCTGTACGCACTGCTCCCATACGGGCATTGAATTTTCTATAATGCTCTGCATAATCTTCATTTTATCCTACCTTTATCCTTCTTTATTGTTGTACAAGCTGTAAAAATGGTTTGTGGGGCCACAGCCCTTTCCCAGCTCCAATGCGTGCTCAATCGCCACCGTCACATACTCCTTGGCTTTCTCCACTGCACCCTCCAGTGTCTCCCCTAAAGCAAGATAGGAGGCTATGGCGCTAGAGAGGGTACAGCCTGTGCCATGGGTGTTTTTGGTGTCTATCCGCCTGCCGGAAAAGCAGTAATAATCGGTGCCATCATATAAAATATCTTGGGCATCACCCACATAATGTCCACCCTTTACCAGCACCGCCTTTGCCCCAAGCTCCACAATTTTTTTTGCTGCCACTCTCATATCCTCGGTGGTTTTTATCTTCATATCCGCTATCTTTTCCGCCTCGGGTATGTTGGGGGTAAGCACCGTCGCCAAGGGAATAATCTCCTTTATCAGTGTGCTTATCGATTGCTCCTGCATTAATGGACAGCCATTTTTTGCGTACATAACAGGGTCGATAACTATATATTTTGGGGCGTACTCCTTTAGCTTTTCTGCCACCGCCACCATACATTCTGGGGTGGAGAGCATACCCACCTTTACGCTGTCCACCGGCATATCCTCAAACACCGCATCAATCTGCTCCCCGATAACCTTTGGGGAAACGTCCTCTATAGATATAACTCTGCTGGTGTTTTCCGCCACCACCGACACAACCACGCTCATGGCGTACACCCCAAGTGCAGACATGGTTTTTATATCCGCCTGTATCCCTGCGCCGCCGCTGCAATCCGAGCCTGCTATACTCAATGCTGTTTTCATTTTTTCTCCTTTTCTCTATTGAATTTATTAAATTTTACTCACGGTATTTTGCGCACAAAAAGGACGCTTCCACAAAGAAAACGTCCTAAACTTACATTATCGCTCCCTTCGCCGGTATTAACCGTCAGGTTCAAAGGGTCAGACTTTAATCTTCTCAACTCCTGCGAGTTCCCCTGCAAACAATTATTTAATTTAATGCCCCAAAAATTTATTGTGTCTTGATTTAATGCTCCGAAATCTACTGTGCCCTGCACAATGTGAAATAACGTCTATGGCTTTTACGTTATGAGAATAGTATACCACCACCCGCCATAAAAGTCGAGTTATTTCACAAAGTTTTTTTCTGTTCATCTAGTCATTTACGGCTTTATTTTTTGTTTTCTGCCAGCATTTTCATTCCCTTTGCCTGTGCTGTCTAACTTTTTCGTCCGTTAAAAAGCAAAAAGACTGCCCTTGGTTATCACACTTAGGGCAGCCTTTACTTGTTTTATTTTAATCAATATTTGCTATTTATTTTACCGTTCCTGCTTCCTTTGCCGCTGCTCTTCTCACAGCTAGCTCTGCTCTCATCTCTTTTTCAAACTTTGATGAAATGGGGTAAAGCTTTATGAACACTAGAGATATTATAGTAATTATAATCGGAATCCATGTGACGGTTGACAGAATACCGGCGGTAACTTGTGGGGTGATGGCAGCGCCTGCTGCGTAGCCGGACATATCCAAAACCATACCAACTATCAGCGTGGAGAAGGAGCCGCCAAACTTTTGCATAAAGGTAAGACCGGAATTCACAAGCCCTGCGCTCTTAGCGCCAGAGGTGTATTCATCAAAGTCAATACAGTCAGGAATCATGGACAGCACCGAGAAGTTAGCCATTACACCGCCTGCATTGGTGATTGCGGTAAGTACCGTCACCAGCCCTGCGGATGCTCCTGCGCCCAAGAATATCAGCGCTACAGGACGAACTAAAAGTATCATCATGCTTATTGTAAAGGTCAGCTTTTTCCCGAATTTCTTAATTAGAGGAGGCATGATTGGCACTATTATGAAGTTTGAAAGCAACATTATTCCGGAGGTTGTTGCCACTAGGTTGATATCCCCTACAACGCTTTCAAAGTAGTAGATGTTTGCGGCGCTTACTACCCAAGTTGCCAAGGTGTACATACAGAAGGTAAGCCCTGCATATACAAAGGCTTTGTTTTTAACAAGTGAATTGAACTGGGTTTTTGCGCTTATCTTTGCAGGTGTTGGGATGGAGCCTTCATAGTCCTTTTTCTTAGCGCCGTTAGAGGCTAAAAACATGGTGAAGATGGAGATTACCGCAAATACCACTGCGGCAACAATCCAGCCGCTTTTTCCGCCGCCAAAGGCATTTACAAGTGCAAGGGTGAACATTCCTACAATTGCAGCACTGAAAAATCCTAAAAATTGACGGGAGGCAAGCAACAGGTTTCTTTGGTTTGAATCGTCCGCCATGATGGAGTTTAGCGCCTGCCATGGCACACAGGTTGCTGTGAACGCCAAGGAGTAGAGCACCATCGCCACTACATAGTAGGCTACAAGGGCATTGCCCTCCAAAGGCGGCACTATAAACTGCATAACTATTGCAATGCCTAAAAGCAACACGCCCACCATCATAAAGGGGCGATATTTGCCGTATTTTGTATTGCATCTGTCCGACATACCGCCGATAATTGGGTCATTAATGGCGTCAAATATTGTCACCACCATAATCCACACGCCGATTACTGCCGCTGATATGCCTGCAACGTCCGTCATAAACTTCATTGCAAACTGCTGCTTTAAGGTGGCTATCGCCGTTGTGGCAATGCCGCCGCAGCCGTACGCCAGTATGTCCCATTTGCTTAGCTTTGCTTCAAGGCTTGGCTGATTAGTTAATTTTGTCATTTTAATTTTACCTTTCAAATATTTTAATTTTCATTTAGATAGTTAAATGCACAGCTTGACATAAATTCGCACCCCAGCACAAAGCTGTCCTCGTCCAGTTTAAAGCTTGGACTATGGTGTGCTACGTCTGTGTGCAGCTCTGGGTTTCCTGTGCCAAGCAGACAATAAAAGCCTTTAAACGCCTTCATGAGGTAGGCAAAGTTATCCGACAGCATGAATGGGTCACGGTTATATAGCTGCAAGTTTGGCATATCCTCCAAGACCTTTTTTGCAAAGCCCACCGAGGCGGCATCGTTGATAATGGGTGCCATCGCCTGCGGCATAATTAGGTTTGCAGTTGCACCATAGGAAGCGGCAATTTCGTTTGCAATCTTCTCCATGTTGCCCTTTACCTCGTCATATACATCCTCATTGAAAAAGCGTATTGTGCCTTGGAAAGCGGCTTTTTCCGGTATGACATTTGCTGTGTCTCCGCCCTTTATAACACAGGGGCTGATGACAACGCTTCTAAAGGGGCTAAAATAATTGATGTTCATGGAGGTGTAGCGCAGCAAAATCTCGCACAATGGCTTTATTGGGTCAATTGCCGCCCAAGGTGAGGAGCCATGTCCACCACGCCCTACAACCTCTAGCTGAAAGCCGGTGCCACCTGCAAAGGTTGCTCCATCATGAATTGTCACGCTGCCCGTAGGCACCTCGCTCATTATATGTGTGCCAAAGGCTAGATCCACTCCGCCTTGTGCCTGTAAATATTTTATAATTTCAAACACACCGCCGCCGACCTCTTCGCCAAGCTGAAAGCACAGATAGACCGTACCTTTGAGTTCCTTCTGCTTTTGCATCAGAATTTTCCCCACGCCCAAAAGCATGGCGATGTGGCTGTCGTGTCCACAAGCGTGCATAACTCCGGGGTTTTGAGATTTAAAGGGGACATCCGTTTCTTCCGCCACTGGCAGTGCATCAATATCTCCACGAATTGCCACTTTTTTGCCGGGCTGCCCTCCGCATATTTTCCCAACAACGCTGTAGTTTTCTACCACTTCAAATGGAATATTTAGTTTTGTCAGCTCCTCTTGAATACGTGCTGAAGTCTTAATTTCCTTGCCTGAAAGCTCTGGGAATGTATGAAATTCCCGCCTTAAACCAATGACATACTCTTGTGTCTCTTTTGCAAGTTGATTGAAATTTACCATTAACAAATCCCTCCATTTTCTAGTTAACTAAAAGCATATTTGCAGTGCGATTAATGGAATAGTTTAGCTGATAAACTCTCGTAAACCTACTATAATAAAGGGTTTAGCAATATAATCTATTAAATCAACATCTGCTTAACTAACATAGTAAATAGTATAGCACCGACAACTTAGGTTTACAAGTAAAATATGAACATTCTATTAATTGCACAACTTTTGTTGGTTATTTTATACATATTATCCAACATTATCTTGAAAAATTCTGTACTATAGTTTACTATTGCATTAAAAAAAACGACCTGTATTTCTTCAAAACACAAGCCGTTTTATTTTCATTTAATTAGAATATTTATACAGGTTTTCCGCCCTTGTAGCCTATTTGAAACATCACGTTTGACCAGGAGCCGCACTCCTCCTGCAAGGCTTTTCTCAAGCTTAGGGGCACCTCGTTTTTCTGGGGTGCTCTGCCTAGCTTTACGCTCAACTCTTTTATACTCTGCAACCCCTCAACCGTCTGCTGGGTGGGGGACAGCAGCTTATAATAGCAATCGGACAAGGTTTTGCTGTGTGCCTTACCCTCCTGTTCACCGCCAGTTTGCAGCAGTGTAGAGGAAAATGGGGTTATTCTAGCCACCGGCTCTAAGCCGATTTGGTAAAGTGCATTTCTCCAAGAGCCGCACCTTTTTGTCAGCGCCGCCTTTACCTTGGGGTCAACCTCGCTGTGGATTGGCGCTCTGCCCAGCTGATTTGCGTCCTTTAAAATTTTCCGCAGCATATCCTTATACTTAGGCTCTAATTCATCAATTATTTCAAGGGATTTTTGGGCAAAGGTGTGGCTGTCAAGCCCTGCCGCCTCAATGACCTCACCCCATGTGTGCATACTCTTTTTAAGCTCTGCTGAAAGCTCCGGCACATCCTTTGGGTGGGGTATTCTCCCTAGCTCCTGCGCCTTTTCCCGCACCTTCTGCAAGCTTTGCTCTAGCTTTAGCTTTTTTTCCTTTGCTCGCTCCAAGTCTAAACCGTTGCTACCTGCCGACCTGTCCAGCCCCGCC
The DNA here is from genome assembly GCA_036667055.1 of Oscillospiraceae bacterium. GTDB lineage: Bacteria > Bacillota > Clostridia > Oscillospirales > Ruminococcaceae > RGIG3102. The sequence goes on along the minus strand of JAVWUR010000011.1, from coordinate 7,574 downwards.
GCTTTTAGGGCATAGGGCCATTTTTTAAACCGTGCCTTTGTATACTCTCTCCATACCCAAAACATTTCCTTTTGGGAGGGAGAATGGTTGAGCCTTTCCGCCGTGCCCCTAACCGCCTGCAATATCTGCTCGTCGGTGAGCGTGGCGTAAAATTGTTTTCCTGTGGCTGTAGACAAAGCAAAGCTAAGCCATATGTGGGACTCTCTGTCCCCAAGCCCCATGTCCATGTCCTTGGCATTTTTTGCTAAATATATTAATTCTTGATGTAAACTGTTAAATGTGTCCACGCTTAGTTGTTTTTCTGCCATATCGCCATCCCCCATAATTAAACTTTTCATAGATAATTAGCATATACTATATATTATACTTTGTCAACAATTGGCAGGGTCTTAACGAGCTGTAAAAAGGAAAGGGGGCGCACATTTTCCCTCTTGCCGCTTTCAAATATCACACATTGTTAAATTTCGTCATTTCCTTGATTTATTAAGACCAGTATGCTATCATATATATCGTTCATTTATAATGTAATATATTATAATATATAGCGGCACTGACTACCTTGGATTAGCAAAAACAAAATTCTGCACAGCGGCACTGGCTAACCTTGCACTAACAAAAAACAAAATTCTGCACAGCGACACTGACTAATTTTTGACTTGAAAAGGGGATGAGGGCAATTAAAGGACGACAGCTAGAGGTGTTAGTATATCTGCTCAAGCACAAAAAAGCCACATATGGCAGTTTAGCACAGCACTTTGAGGTGAGCCGCAAAACCATCGAACGGGACATTAATCTGCTGTCCTCCATGGGGATTCCCGTGTACTGCACCCAAGGAGTTGGTGGAGGGGTTCACATAGCTGAAAATTATAAATTCGGCACAAGCTTTTTTACCGACTCGGACATATGGGACATTATATTTGCCCTTAAAATAGTGGGAAGTTTTTCCTCAAAGCCCTTGGAAAATTCCATTATCAACAAATTATGCCTCGTTGCCCCAGAGCTTAGCGCCATGTTTGAAAGTGATGCGGAGCAATATTTCAGCGTTGACCTGCTGACGGAAAAAATTGACCTTGAGAACTGGATATTTCAGCGCATTGACTACTGCTTGGACTATGAGGTACACGCTATCGTCAATGGCTGCCTTGACGTATCCCCCATTGGGTATGTGCTAAAGTCAGATGGCCTGTATATGTTTTGCTTTTCAAGTGGCTACCAACTGCTAAAATGCCGTGATATCAAAACCTTTGAAGTGACTGATGTGCCATTTGAGCGTGATTTCATATCCTATGAAGAATATAAAAATATTAGCAGATAAACTAGACATACGATGTCGTGTTTGTCTGCTATTATTGTGTTCAGAGGTAATTTTATGAAACAAAATATTTATGAGCACAAGTCTCTTACACGATTAATTTTCATCTTTGGAATTCCATCCACCATCTCCCTTATGATTGAGATGCTTACCGGCATTGTGGACACCGCCTTTGCCGGAAACTTGCCAGTAATTGGTGACAGTGCCCTGTCTGCCATGGCGCTGATTTCTCCGGTGCTTGGGATTTTTACGGCGCTGCAAACGCTATTTGCCATGTCCACCGGCATTTTGATTGCACGGTACCTAAATGATGCCGAAAGCCAAAACCGCAGCTACACAACCGGCGTTGTTATGAGCGTGGTGCTCTCGGCGCTAACCTCTCTTGTGTGCTATCTCACACTGCCTAACATTCTATCCGCTCTGGGAGCGCAGGGGGAAATTTTCACCTTGGCAAAGCAATATATGGGGGTACAGCTTTTCAGCAATATTTTCAGTAGCTTGGGCTACACCTTGACCTGTTGTATACGAGCTTTTGGCTTTCCTAAAATGGAGGTTAAAATTATTACAGGCGCTGTGTGCGTGAATATAGCCTTTAATTTTATCTTTGCCTTTGTCTTTAATATGGGTATTTTCGGGCTGGCACTTGGAACTCTTGTAAGCGAGAGTGTGTGCGCTTTTTGTTCCTTTGTTTTCTTAGTGAAAAATCGGCTTTGGATACCCAGCGAGGCTTTGCCACCGGCTTGCTTTATTAAAAGTGTGTGGGAGCTGTTCAAAATCGGGATTGCCCAAACGGCTATTCAAATTCTTGGCGGCTGTACCGGCTTTGTCATCAATTCACGGCTGCTCAGCCTTGGCTCCATGTCTCATGTGGCGGCGTGGAGCGTTGTCCAGCGAATTTACACCTTCACCATGATGCCCATAGTGGGAATAACCCAAGGGGTTCAAAACATAATTGCCTACTTTAGCGGCAACCAATCCCACGAAAAAATCAGTCAGGTGTCAAAACGCACCATCATACTGTGCACTAGCTATGGTTTTATCGCCATGGCATTGATGATGGGCTTTGGACAAAATCTTGCGGCAATTTTTGGGGGCAGCAACGAGATAGTCGAGATAGCAAATGTAATACTCTTCATCGTTTTTCTGGGCTTTCCTTTGATTGGGGTGCTCTACACCCATGTTACCCTATTGCAGGTGACGGAGCACGAATTTGCATCGGTACTGCTTATTCTGTCACGGCAAGTTTTCTTTTTAATGCCTTTAATTTACATCGTCCCCTATCTTGTGACCGTGGCAAATTTAGGGATTTCTCCCACAATAGCCCTGTTTTTTTGTATGCCAATAGCGGATTTTCTATCCGTGATATTTGGAATGTTCGTAAAAAGAAAAATTTCCGCACAGTAGCTGCCACCCAAATTTCAAGAGCACCACAAAGACCTTTACGGCTTACATGGTGCTCTTGTTTTTTGGTTATTTATGGCTTGGATAGACAGCTATTTTTTTGCTCTGCTCAACACATTAACTGGGGTTTATCTGTCCTCGCCCCTTTCCTCCTGTGGCTTTTTGCGGCGGTAAATGGCTGTAGCATACCCACCTGCCACTAAAAGAATACCCACTATTGGCACAAAAATCCATGTTGCTGTGCTTTGTTTTTCCGTGTGCGCCGTTCCTATATGGGAAGTTTTATCCTTTAATTCCGGTGTTTCCACCACCGCTCCTGTAATGGGCTGAGTCTCTCCTGTGGTAGCGTCAAGATATCCATAACCCCCAGTGCTTGGGCTGGTTTTCCCTGAATTGTCCACAAAGGTATAATTTTTATACAGCTCTAATAGCTGATTTATCGTCCATACCTCTCTGTCCTTTTCTGCATTTTTCGCCCTGCCTGCGGGGATGGTAACCGTCTTTGCCCCACAAGTGATAACCATACCTATGCCCTTTAAGCGCAGCTCTTCCATAACTGTAGCGGGCATTTTGTCATAATCGCCTGTGTTTATCTTTATAACATCGCCTTTTTTCGCCCCTTGTATTTTTGATACTACGCCTATCCAAAACTCATTTTCATGGTCGGTTGTGCCCTCGCTTGTGGTGGGTGGAACAGGCGCAACAGGGGCAACAGGCACAACCGCATTTTTAGCTATCATAAAGGTAAAGGTGCTAAAGCTGTTCGCCCACATGGTTATGCTGTCCCCTTTTATGGTGTAATGTCCACTTGACAGGGTTGCCGCATAGGTTATATCCTCCGCCGTTCCATCCTGCTTTGTATGGCGAATAACCATATCCTTTGTGTCCACTCCCTTGGGCAGTGGCAGCGTTATAAGCAGTGGGGATTTAAGCTGCTGCGGCTTGCCGTTTACCGTCATTTCCATGGAAAATTCCAGTGTCGCTTGCTTGCCCTCTTGGTTTTTGGTGGGTGCCTGCTGTTTGATTTTCACCTCTACACTGTCGGCGGCTGTACTGCCGCTTGCCAGTGCCATGCCCTTAACCTGCACCTTTGTGGTGTCTATGGGGTTTTCTACGTTTTGCTCTACCTCCGCTGTGCTTTGGGTGGCAATCCCCTGTGCCTTTTCCACCAGTGCATCTAGGTTTTCAATGGTGCTTATCGCCAACTTTTCCTTTTCCTCGGGGGGCAGCTTCAATAGCTCATCCCCTAAAGATTTCACCACTGCCTTTTCTGGCTCCGTCAAGCCTTCAGCGCCCTCCAGTATGCTTTCCACAACATCTGCGGCGCTGTCAATATCACCGGCACCATTGTTTGACTCCTCTTCAGCTTTGGGCGCATACTTTACCAGTACACTGCCTGCCGGCTTTCCGTTGACCTCAATGCCAACCATAGATATTCCCTTTGCCAGCCCTGTGACTGTAGATTTGTAGGACATACCCTGATTGTTTTCAACAAGCTTTACAATGTTAGGCGCAGAGTTGCTCCAAGTCACCACCTCTTCTATTACCATTGCACCTTCCGTGGGCATTTCCGCCCCAATTATGGTTATATCGGCGGAAATTTCCTCGCTGCCATTCTCTTTGGTTATCTCTACAAGGTCAAGCTTTTCAAAGGTTGCCACAATCTTGCTCACCTTTAATGGAATGTCTTTTTCTGTGGCACTGTAATTGTCCTTATCCAGTGGGGTAAATATAGCTTTGAAATTCTGTACCTTATTGTTACTATCTGCCACAAGAGACGTTTTATCGTTTTTCCAGCTCCATATCCCCTTGGCATCCTGTGGCAGTGTCACCGCCGCCAGTGTCTTTTGGGTGTTGGTAATCGCCTGCAATCCAGTGGGGATAACAGTCGGCTCTGCCGCTGCCTTTTCAATTGTCAATGTTATATTTTGGCTTGTGCAAAGCTTGTAATTGCCCTTTGGCTCTAGCCTTGCACAGATGGTATATTCCCCTGCCTGTGTGGGCAAGCCCACCTCCCATGAGGACATAATCCCCTTTTTGTATTGGTATAAAATAGCGCCATTTTCCGTTTCTGAGTAGCTGTCGCCCCCTGTCAGCGTGACAATTGGAGCTTGGAGCTGTGCCGGACTGCCGGTGTACACCACGGTCTGTGCCTCTTGGCTAAAGGCAAGTCTCGGCTGTGCCTGCTCTACCACAAGCTCGGTCTGCGCCATAGTGGCGTTAAAGCTATCGTCCCCAGCTTTAGTTGCCGTAATTATGGCTGTTCCGCTTTTTAGGATTTTAACCTCGCCACTAGTTTCATCTACCGACGCAACGTCACTGCCCGATGTAACATGATAACTCACCCTGCCTATTCCGCTGCCGCCATTGGCTGTTAGCGTAAAGCTTTTGTCACCATAGGTAAGGGTGGTGGGCACACCCTTAATGTTTAAAGCGTCCTGTTCTCCTTTATCTATGCTGTAAGATAGGGACGTCCCCTCACCGTTTGTGTAGTTTGATGCCACCTGTGAAGTGAATTCTGCCTTAAACACAAGCGCTCCTACCGGTGGATTTTTAAATTCAAAGGCTGCTTTTCCTCCTGTTACCCCTATCTTTTCCCCTCCGGCTATTGGGGTGTAGCTTCCATTGCCATTTTTTACACTAAAGGCAACAGTTCCGCTGGGCGCTGACCCATTTTGTGTGCCCTTTACCTGAGCGGTAACCATCAAGGTATCGTTGTGACTGGCAAATATTCTGCCCATGAATGTCTCTTTTTTCTCTGCGGTCACTATGATGGTCGGCGTTGCTTTGACTATCTCAAAGCTAGCTTCAACGTTGCTATTATAGTTGCCCTTTGCTTTGATAGTCACCTTGGCAGTGCCCACATCCTTGTTGTTTGCATAGTCAAGGGTATAGTCAACGTCCTTTTCGAGCGTCTCGTTTAAATCGCCATCTGTGAGGGTAACGCTTGGTGTTTGCCATTGTCCTGTGTAGGTTACATCACTAATTTCCCCCACTGTAACCCCTGTTATTGTTTTGGGGGTAATATCCGCTTTTGGATTTTTGGGGACAGCACAGGTATAGAAGTCCTGCCATGGCTGCCCAAGGGCAAAGCTTGATAGGGTTACCTCTTTATTATCTCCTGCTGTTTTGGTATTGAATGTGGCATTTGCTGTTGCTGTTACATTATCGTTATTTACCACATTTTTAAAGGTAAAATGTACTGTCGCATTGGTGTTTCCGTTATATATTTTTCCATTGGCGGTTGCCAACGAGGTAATTGTGCGCAGCGCTATTTTAGGTGTAGCGCAGGATAATTCTCCCGTACAGCTTTTCGCTGTAACTTTAACCGTGATAACTGTGCCCACATCCTCCTTAGCCACAGTATATTTTGTTCCTGTCTCCCCAGCAATTTCCGTATTATCTCTGTACCACTTGTAGCTTAACTCTCCACAATTTTGGGTGTCAACCCTTGGTGTTAATGTGATTGTATCGCCATAGCACGGCGCAGCGTTATCAAAAGCGGCTGTTCCGCTAATGGAGGATTTTTCTGTGGTGACCTCCACGCCATTAGACATTACATCGTTGTAAAAGCCAGCCCCTATAAATTTTGTATAAACCATATATTTTGTATTGGGGGTAAGGCTTGTAAATGTGGTACTGTTATCTTGCCATGTTATATCGCTTGTTCCGTCTTTTTTAATTCCATAATCTATCCTAAATGGATACTCGCCCACCGCCCCATGGCGTGCATCATACAAGGTTATGCTGTTTTGTGTAACTTCCTTTGCAACTGGGTCGCTTACCGTGGCTGTGTCTCCCATTGTTACCGTTAAGTTTTGTCCCACCTTGGTTACACTTGGCAGCAGCCCTGTTGCCCCACCAAATTCTGCTTTTATTGTGTAGTCACTTATTAACCAGCTAGCGCCATGAACCTTCGCCTGTAAAAGCACTTGTGTTGACGCTGTCTGTTCACCTTGTGCCAAATCTACCGTGGCTATCAAGGTAGGATTTTTGCCATTTCTTTCTTGATAAAAATCAACTTTATTAAACGCTGCACTGCGAGAGCCACTGCGCCCAGCTTTTGCCGCCTCTGTTATTGTTGCTTTTATTGTTATGGTGTCCCCATATTTTGCCGTTGTAACTGCCGTGCCCGGATTGCTTGTCAGCTCAACAGTAAGGTCTATGGCGCTTTGTTCTTTCACCGGATTTCCGCTCACTGTGCCGCTGACTGTACCATCGGTACCATTTTCTATCCCACTGGCGTTATTAATCGTGCCGCCATCTACCACCGTTATTTTTCCATTATTGATGATGGTGCCGTTGTTTATCAGCGTGCCGCCGCTTTGGACGGTTATTTTGCCATTATTGGTTATGATGCCGTTGTTTGTAAATATTACGCCATTTGGTACAATTATATCTTTGCCACTGTCTATGGTTAGTGCCATGGTCTTTTCCATAGTGAAGCTTTCAGCTATGGCTACACTATCGCCATAAAGCGTGCCTACCTTGTTATTATTTCCAAAAACCAAGCCATTCCAGTTATTCACATCGGTTTTATTGCCACTTATATTTTGACACACAACAACAGCTCCCCCAGTTATCTTTAATGGGATATTTCCACTTCCATTTTTTCCAATACCCTGGTCGGACTGCACATAACCGCCATTTATGGTTATAGAGCCTGTTGAAACGCCTTCTCCTCCGCCGATAGGCCCATGGGTTTTAACCACCCCTCCGTTTATCACAATTTCGGCGCTTCCATCTATACCTCCGCCGATTGCTGCCGGGTTAAGGTTGCTGGGCGATGCACAGCTTGCTGTTATGTGCCCACTGTTAATGATTATTGTACCGCATTGGATAGCGTTACTGCTTCCGATTG
>JAVWUR010000010.1:0-36211 GCA_036667055.1 Oscillospiraceae bacterium | reverse complement strand
ATCCCTCTTTTTCAAGGTACAAGCGCAAAAGTTCGCAAATGTTGCGGTCATCGTCCACGATTAAAATTTTTTCTCTATCCATTTATAGCCCTCCATAGTGAAGTTGTTTAAAACACTTATATTTTGTAGTGGCGGATTTCATATCCGCCCGAGTAGCGCCACCCATGAGGTTATTATAGCACAAATTCATTGTACAAAGTACAATGAGGGCGGCAGAGCCGCCGCCACACCGCAGTGGGGCAATTTGTCGGTCAAATGTTCTCATGGGGAAAAGCGCTAGCTTTTCTAGGCACTGTTCACAGTGCCGTGGTGGCGTGGAAGCCACCCCATGAGGTTATTATAGCGAAGCTCAAATGTTCTCATGGGGAAAAGCGTTAGCTTTTCTAGTGCTATGAAATAGCACCGATGGCTTTCACGCCATCGCCATGAGGTTATTATACCACAAATTCACCGCCCCTGTACAGTGGGCAGCTACAATTTCTGTTCCATCTCTATTTCAACGACAGTTTCCGACAGTCTTTGGGTGTTTCCGGTTTTTCTAAATCCGAATTTTGAGTACAGATTATACGCCCCAACATTCCCCTGTAAAGCCCATAGAGTCGGTGTTCCTTGGCACTTGTCCAGCGCAAAACGCAAAAGGGCAGTACCATAGCCCTTTCGCTGCTCAAAGGGCAAAACATATAAATTTTCGATTAGGTTGCCCCAAACCGACACGATGCCAATGGGTATATTCCCAATTAGCATATATATTTTTTTGCCTTTTTCCCTTTCCTCCCGTAGATATTCCTCTTGGTTTTGCACAGAATGTTCCTTTATAAATTCTGGGCTGCACAGGTGTTCATGGGCACTTTTCCAAGCAACTGAATGAATTGAAGCGGCATAGCAAAGATTATTTTCGGTAACTTCTACAATCATGTCTATTCTCCTAACTGTGTGGACAGGCAGCTTAAAAGGATTAACAGGGTTCATTAATTTAAGTATACCAAATAGGAGTACAATGTTCAATCGGTTATCTGAATTTCGTCCAATACAATTTTTCGATAACTTGTCTGTTCTGTATCACCCTCAGTGTTAAAGCACAGTACTACAGAATTATCATCTAAGCAAAGACGCTTTTTTATATGGGAAAGGCTTGGGTCTTGCATAAGCTGCACTACCAGCCCCGTAGTGACACCTCCGCTTTCGCCTGAAATAATCTTTTTGTCCTCTCCTTTTGGGAAAGCGAGAAAACGCATACCATTTTTTGCCACAAAATCAGGGCATGAAATAAAATTATCGGCATAATCTTTAAGAATATTCCAGCCGATAGTACACGGCTCACCGCAAGCAAGCCCTGCCATTATCGTGTCCATGCTATGGGTTATAAAATGCAACTCACCATCATTAGCCTGTGCTGTTTTAAAGATACAATCCGCCTTGTTAGGCTCCACAACAGTTATAATGGGCATATCTTCACCATACTGTTGTGCCAAAAAAGCAGTGACAGCAGCTGCCATAGAGCCTACTCCTGCCTGTAAAAACACATGAGTGATTGTGGGCAATTGCTGTTTTTTCATCTGCCCCAACGCCTCCTGCACCATGGTTGTGTACCCCTGCATAATCCATAGGGGTATGTCCTCGTATCCCTCCCATGCAGTGTCCTGCACCAAAATCCAGCCATTGGCAGCCGCCTTATCCCGTGCAAGGCGCACAGCGTCATCATAGCTTAATTCCGTGATAAAAGCGTCCGCACCTTGAGCACGTATATTTTCAAGCCGCTCCTGTGAGCTTCCCTTGGGCAGATAAACAACGGATTTTTGTCCTAGTTTGTTTGCTGTCCACGCAACTCCTCGCCCATGGTTGCCATCGGTGGCGGTAACGAAGGTCACGTCTCCAAGTTGCTCATGAATTTCCGGCGAAACAAGCTGTTGATACGAAAGCTGAGAAATATCAACGCCCAGACGCTGAGCAATACATTTTCCCATGGCATAGCTTGCCCCCAAAGATTTGAAAGCGTTTAGTCCAAATCTTTGGGATTCATCCTTTACATATAGCCCTTTAAGCCCTATTTCTAAAGCTGCCGTTTTTAGCTGTACAAGGGGTGTTTCCCTGTACCCTTCAAAGCTGCGGTGAAAAGCCTGCACTTGGGCGACTTCTTGGGGCGAAAAGCCTTTCGGAACAGCTTTTTCGGTATTTTCGGTGGGTTTGCAGCGCCAAACCAGTTCAATTCTATCCATAACATCCTCCTATATGGGTTGGTGTTTAGTGTATCGGTTGTGTTGTGGCAAAATTATGCCGTTTACATTTTAAGGGCAAACTAGTCCTCCAGTGCCAGCATTGCCGACACGGTGAATATGTTGTTCTCGTGGTTTATGGACATCTCGCCCGAGTACCTTTCCACCACACGGCGGATGTTAGACAGGCCTATGCCGCTGAAACGCTCCCCGCTTTTCACCGTTTGATAGATGTTGTTTTCCACTCGCACCTCTCCATTAAAGGTGTTGGAAATGTTTATTACAAGGTAGCTTTTGCGAACGCTGGCGTTTATGCTGATGTGTTTTACCGCATCTGTGCTGCATATTCGGCTGCACGCCTCCACCGCATTGTCCAAAAGATTGCCAAACAGCGTACACAAATCCAGATTATCAATGGGGGCAAGCTTTGAGGGCACCAGCACATTCATATCATACCCCACCCCCAAACGGTTCATATTGGTTATGCTGTGGTTTAAAATTATGTCGATAATATTGTTTCCGCAGTGGACGGGGGACTGCATTTTTTCAGCCGAGTCATACAGCCCCCGGAGATATTCCTGTGCCTCCTCCACCTGCCCCTGCTCCAACATTGACAGCGCACAGCGAGTGTGGTTTTTGGTGTCGTGACGTATGCCCTGCATCTCCTTTTGAAAGGACTCCAGATGCTTATAATATTTTTCTTGGGTGGTTAAAAGCTGCATACTCACAACATTTTGCTCCTGTGTTTGGTCGATTACCACCGATTTATCCAACAGATAAAAAAGGGCAAGTGCCGTGCAGAACAAAATCCCCGACACGTCAAGATACAGATATTCTGAAATGCCATTGTGACTGTGATAGAACATCCTTGTCACAATGCACATTATTCCTATTGGCATTATGTAGGCTATTGCGGTGTATGCCGCTTGATGCTTTTGTATTCGCAGCCGCCTAAAAGCTATGGTCAATAATATGCAGCTCCAAAACAGCAAGCAGGCTATTATCTGTGCCGACCAATCCAGTATCATATCCTTTGGTAAATCCGGCATAGTGATGTGCCTTGCGTGCATAAGCAGCGTTATCGCCAGCACCTTACAGGCATAGTTCAGTATGACAAAGATGGAGGACACGGTAGCTTTCATCTGCAAGCTGTCGGTAAAAAACAAGCAGGCGATAGCTATTGTAAAGATAGCGTACAGCACGGCGGTGGAAAAAAGCGGTGCTTCAAAAAGGTAGGATAGGCACTGAAATACAAAGTAAGCAAACAGACCTTGGCGATAGTATCGTGGTGATATTTCATTTCGGTTTAAAAAGGCTATTAGCAGCCGGTGAAGAATGAAAGTTTCCGCCACAGATAACAATATGTAGGTGGGCGCTCGGTACAGCATAGCAATATTCATAAGCTTTTCTCCATATATTCCAGCAGTAGAGCGTGTATCTCCTTGCTGCGATTTTTGCTAAGGGGCACCACACCGCCATCTGACATGGTTATTGTGTCCTTGAAAATTCGATGGACACTGCGCAAGTTAACAATGTAACTTTTGTGGACACGTACAAAGTCTTGATTTTTAAGCTGTTCCTCCAGCTCCTTTATTTTGCCTGTAAAAGCATAGCTTTTTTCTTGGGTATGGGCTGTTATCGTCCTCATATCCGATTCAAAATATCCGATGCTGTCAAGCTCTAATTTCACAACGCCGCTGTCGCAGGTAAAGCTGTAATAGCGGCATTTATTTTTGTAGCCCCTGTCCAAAAGCCCCTGCACTTCCCTTAAAAAACCGCTCTTTTCCACCGGCTTTAATATGTAGCGTGAGGCGTTTACCTTATAGCCGTCAATGGCGTATTCGGGTGTGGAGGTGACGATTAAAATGGGCACCTCCGTGTCATAGCGCCGTATATTCATCGCCGTTTCGATGCCGTCCATAGGGGACATCATCATGTCTAAAATCACCAAGTGAAACCGCCGCCCCTTGCGGTAATTTTCCACTAGCTCCACCCCGCTTTTAAAGGGGATAGTCTCGTTTTTATACCCATGAGAGGGCAATTGGGAAAGATATTCCGTGAGCACATTTAAGTCCTGTTGACTGTCGTCACACAGCGTAATGTAAAACAAATAAAATCACACTCAATTCCTGTTATTTTTAGTTATATGCCATAAAATAATCTCCCATAATATACCATAATTAGTGTAAATTATCAAGGTTTATAAAAAAGCATCCTCCCGATTGTGACATCAAAACACCACTTTCTACAAAAAAAGCAGCTTAAAAAATTTTCTGTAGTAATATATGGCTATGTTAAATTAATGTCACTAAAATTATTAGGAGGAGCACAATGCCAAATTCAAACGCAACTGAAAAAGCGCCCGAAAGTGCGGGTATGCAAAAAACACTATCTCTCTGGAATTTCTTTACCATAGGCTTTGGCGCCATCATCGGAACCGGCTGGGTTCTACTGGTGGGGGACTGGATGGTTATCGGCGGCGGCCCAATTGCAGCTATGATTGCCTTTGCTATCGGTGCAGTTTTCCTACTGCCTATCGGTGCAGTGTTCGGAGAGCTGACGGCGGCTATCCCCATCTCTGGCGGCATAGTAGAGTACGTTGACCGCACCTTTGGTCACAACGTGTCCTACATAACGGGCTGGCTGCTCGCCTTGGGCAACGGAATACTCTGCCCATGGGAGGCAATCGCCATCTCTACCTTGGTGTCCGATTTGTTCGGCGAATTTTTCCCTATTCTACGCAGTGTAAAATTGTACACTATCCTTGGAGCGGATGTTTTTCTGTTCCCTACCGCCATCGCACTGGCCTTTGCAGGATATGTAATCTGGCTCAATTTTAAAGGTGCATCAGCGGCGGCAAAGCTTCAAGCCTTTTTGACTAAAGCACTCCTTGCAGGTATGCTGCTCGCCATGGGAATTTCCCTTGTGAAGGGCGGCCCCGGAAACATTATGCCTTCCTTTACACAGGTTACCGGTGCAACCACCGCAACCACCGCAAAAAATATGTTTGCCGGTATCGTGTCGGTTTTGGTTATGACCCCATTTTTCTACGCTGGGTTTGACACCATTCCACAGCAGGCAGAGGAGGCAGCAGAGGGTCTTGATTGGAACAAGTTCGGCAAGGTAATCAGCTTAGCGCTGCTTGCATCGGGCGGTTTCTATATGATTTGTATCTACTCCTTTGGCTCGATAATCCCTTGGACAGAATTTGTGAAAAGCACCATCCCTGCACTTGCCTGTCTAAAGCAAATCAACATTTTCCTATACGTTGCAATGCTGTGTATCGCAACCTTAGGCCCAATGGGTCCTATGAACTCTTTCTATGGCGCTACCAGCCGTATAATGCTGGCTATGGGCAGAAAAGGTCAGCTCCCTGAAGCCTTTGCAGCAGTAAACCCAAAAACAGGCACACCTACAACCGCAAATGCACTTCTGGCAATACTCACCATCTGCGGGCCATTTATGGGCAAAAAAATGCTCGTGCCACTGACCAATGTATCGGCACTTGCCTTTATCTTCTCCTGCACAATGGTGTCCTTCTCCTGCCTAAAGATGCGTAAAACCGAGCCTGATCTTCCAAGGCCTTACAAGGTTCCCGGTGGCAAAATCGGAATTGGTGCGGCGTGTCTGTGCGGCTCCATCATCATAGGGCTTATGGTAATACCTGGCAGCCCTGCGGCACTGAAACCCGTTGAATGGGCAATACTTCTCATTTGGGTGGCTATCGGTCTTGTACTAAAGGCACTTAAAAAGAAAAAGTAAATTACTTTTATAAACAAATTAACCAAAATTTAAGGAGGAAACATTTTATGAGTAAAATTGCATTTGTTGGCGGAATTTTAATTGATGGCAATGGGGGCGCTCCCGTTGCAAATTCACTGGTGCTGGTAGAGGACAAAAAAATCGTCTACGCCGGTGTTAAAAAGGAAATTGGCAATGATTTTGAGCAGTATGACATTAGCGGCAAAACCATTATGCCCGGACTTATCGACACACATCTACACTTTTCCGGCAACCTAACCGATGACGACACCGACTGGGTATTGGAGCATCCGATACAAAAAACAGTGGTTGCGGTACAGCAAGCTCACGAATGTCTTGAGAGTGGACTTACCACAGTAGGCGAAATCGGACGTTCCGGCTTACATATCCGTGATATGATTGAGGCCGGGGTTATGACAGGCCCTAGAGTGGTTGGCACAGGCCTTGGCTTTGCCCGTACCTGCGGACATGGCGACAGCCACAAGCTGCCATCCTTCTACAATGACGAGTCTCACCCATGGGCAGAGCGTGTTGACGGCCCTTGGGAACTAAGAAAGGCTGTCCGCAGAAGACTGCGTGAAAATCCGGACGCAATAAAAATTTGGAGCACAGGCGGCGGTATCTGGAGATGGGATCAAAAGCTTGACCAGCACTACACCTATGAAGAAATTCAAGCGGTGGTGGACGAGTGCAATATGGTGGGTATTCCAGTATGGAGCCACGCAGAGGGCTACGGCGGAGCACTTGACAGCGCTAAAGCAGGGGTTCATCTAATCATCCACGGTCAAACTCTAAATGACGAGTGCCTTGACATAATGGCGGAAAAGAACATCTATTTCTGCCCTACCATCCAGTTTTTAAACGAGTGGTTCAAGACATATGCACCACCATACATTCCTGCTGTTCATGACCAATATCCAGGTGAGACGGTTGCAGAAAAGGAATTAAACCGTGTCTATGCAAACTTGAGAAAAGCAGCGTTAAAAGGTATCGGACTGACAATAGGCTCTGACTCCTTCTGCTCTAGCCTTACACCTTACGGCAAAACCGCCATTGGCGAGATGTACTCCTTCTGCGAAAAAGCAGGCATATCCACAATGGACACTCTTGTTGCCGCCACTAAAGTCGGTGCAGAGATGTTAAAAGTTGGGGACATCACCGGTACATTGGAAGAGGGCAAATTTGCAGATTTATTGGTGCTTGGCTCTAACCCTGTAGAGGATATCCGTGCAGTAGCAGTGGATAATATGCAGGTTATTATGAAAGAGGGCGCATTTGTAAAGGGCGCAAAATAATGCCAAAAAGCTCTTGGGGGAAAACGCTGAAACTAAAAAAAGTGAAGATACCCTACACAGCACACAGGACAATAATTAAAATATAATGTAGATATTATTTTTTAAATAATGGCAGCCGATAAAATTTCGGCTGCCATTTTTGTACCTTGTGCAATGAATTTGTGGTATACTAATTCCAAGGTATACTAATTCCAAGGTATACTAATTCCAAGGAAATGAGGTGGTTTTATAATGAACGGACAAAACCGTGCCGATGTAAAGGTTGGCGCACGGGTGAGCATTGTGCTAAAAGCCGACCAGCCCACAGGCAAACGCACCGAGGGCATAGTGGCAAGATTGCTCACCAATAGCAGCACCCACCCCCACGGCATAAAAGTGATGCTCACCGATGGACAGGTCGGGCGAGTACAGGAAATTTTATAAAAAATGGCAGAGCCGCAAGCTTAAAGTGCGCCGACCTCCTTTAGTTAGTTTTTATGGCTAACTTATCGGAGGCTTTGCAACTTTTAGAATGTGGCTCTGCCTTTTTTTATTTATCTTAAATTTTTACAGTGTCTGCCAAGAGGAGTCGGAGGGGTTAGCACGGAATTTCAAGATTTTTTCAATATCCTCTTTTTTGATAAATCCGTTTTCTGCCGCCACCTCAACTAGGGCATCAAGGTTAGATAGGGACACATTTTTAATGTGGTTTTCCTCTAGGCGAGAAAGCCCCTTTTGCATACCGTAGGTGAATATGGACACAATTCCCAAAACCTCACAGCCGGCGTCACGCAGCACATTTACTACGTCAACACAGCTTCCGGCGGTGGAGATTAAGTCCTCCACAACCACAACCTTTTGGCCTTCTTCTACCTTGCCCTCAATTTGGTTGGTTCTGCCATGATCCTTTGCACTGCCACGCACATATCCCATAGGCAGCTGCATTATGTCGGACACGATAGCGGCGTGTGCAATGCCAGCGGTGGAGGTGCCAAAAACAGCCTCGCAGTCGGGGAAATTGTCATCAATAAGGGTGGACAAAGCCTCCTCAACGTCGGTTCTCACCTCGGGATAGGACAAGGTTAGGCGGTTGTCGCAATAGATGGGGCTTTTTATTCCGCTCGCCCAAGTAAAGGGGTCATTTGGCTTTAGAAAAACCGCACCGATATCCAAAAGATGTTTTGCAATAATATTTTCTGTTTTTTCCATATTTACCATAGTAGTAGCTCCTTTATTATATAATTATAGTTTTTATTTTTATGGCTGTGTCGGGGGAATGGGGCACTTAAAATGCCCCCATTGCCGCTGCCCGTCTATCCATTTTTTAAGGGAAAGATGTGGCTATTGTGCAAATTCCTTCATACAGCGTCTATAGGCATCCACTGGGCTGTCTGCCTTTGTGATGGGTCTACCCACCACTATGTAGTCGGTGCCGATTTCCTTTGCCTTTTCGGGGGTTGTGACACGCACTTGATCCCCCACCTCGCCGTCAGCAAAGCGTATGCCCGGTGTGACGGTCAAAAAGTCTTTTCCCACCGCATCCTTTACCATTCCGGCTTCCAGTGGGGAACAAACTACGCCGTCCAGCCCTGCCTCCTTGGCGTTTTTTGCATACTGCACAATGGTTTCGTTTATGCTATTGCCTATCAAAAGCTCCTTTTGCATTCTCTCCTCACTGGTGGAGGTCAGCTGTGTCACCGCAATGACAAGGGGTCTTGTGCCATCTGGCCGCACCACTCCCTCAAGGGCTGCTTTCATCATATCAATGGTGCCTGCTGCGTGGACATTCACCATATCCACATCTAATGCCGAAAGGCTACGCATACCACCCTTGACGGTGTTGGGGATGTCATGCAGCTTTAAATCCAGAAAAATCTTGTGTCCTCGTGCTTTTATAGCACGGACGATGGAAGGGCCCTCCGAGTAAAAAAGCTCCATACCGATTTTCACATAGGGCTTTTCCTCCTTAAACTTGCTTAGAAATTCCAGTGCGGTATCGCCGTCTTTAAAATCCAGTGCAATGATTACGTCTCTCATTCTCTATGCCCTCCCGATTATATCGTTTAAATCTTTTATATTATATCTCTCCATAACCTTTGGCAGATTTTCGATAATCTCCTTGCAGGCGTATGGATTTTTTAAATTTGCCGCACCCACCTGAACTGCACTCGCTCCGGCGTACATCATTTCCAGCACATCCTCTGCCGTGGAAACGCCACCCATTCCTATTATGGGGATGGACACCGCCTTTGCCACTTGGTACACCATTCTAAGTGCCACAGGGAAGATGGCAGGGCCGGAAAAACCGCCCATAGTGCTTGCCAAAATCGGCTTGCCCGTCTTTAAATCTATCCGCATACCCACCAGCGTGTTTATAAGGCTCAATCCGTCTGCTCCTGCCTCTTCGCAGGCTTTTGCGATGGAGACAATGTCGGTGACATTGGGGCTTAATTTGATGTAAACCGGTTTATGGGTGACCTCTTTTACCGCTCTTGTTATTGCCGCTGCCTGCTCGGGCACCATGCCAAACGCCATGCCGCCGTGCTTTACATTGGGGCAGGACACATTGACCTCAATAATTCCCACAATGTCCTCTTTGTCTATCCGATGGCAACATTCCACATATTCTTCCAAGGAAAATCCGGAGATGTTGGCGATGACCTTTTTGTTATAAAACTTTTTTAGCTCGGGCAGCTCGTTTTTTATCACAGCGTCAATGCCGGGGTTTTGTAAGCCCACAGAGTTTATCATTCCACTGGGAGTTTCCGCAATTCTGGGGGTTGGGTTGCCAAAGCGAGGCTCCTTGGTAGTGCCCTTAAAGGAAAAGGAACCCAGCATATTTATGTCGTAAAAATTCTGATATTCCTTGCCGTACCCAAAGGTGCCCGAGGCAGGTATGATGGGGTTATCCAATGTCCAGCCGGACAAGGTGACGGTTGTGTTTACCATAATACATCCTCCTTTACCAAGATAGGCCCCTCGGTACAAATCCGTTTGTTGCCTGTTATGGTTTTGCAGCTACAGCCCATACAGCCCCCAAACCCACAGCCCATACGCTCCTCAAAGCTCAGCTGTCCGCTGGTGTTGGTGCTTTGTGCAATTGCCTTTAGCATTGGCTCGGGGCCGCAGGTGTAAAAATAATCATAATCCTCTAAGGTTTTTATAATGTCGGTGACATAGCCTTTTTCGCCATAGGTGCCGTCATTTGTAGCAACGTACACCTCACAGCCCAGCCGTGAAAATTCCTCCTCGTAAAAAACCTCCGCCGCTGTGGAAAAGCCCAGTATCACCGTGGGCTTTTTGCCGCATTTTATCAGCTGCTTTGTCAGTGCGTACATAGGTGGTGTGCCAACGCCCCCGCCGATGACAAGAGGTCTTTTACTGTCTTGGGCGATGGTAAAGCCGTTGCCAAGCCCCGTTAAAATGTCCAGCTTTTCCCCAAAAACCATCTGGGACATCTTTTGAGTGCCCTTGCCAACAACCTTATAGATTATAGTTATCGTCTCCTTGTCCCAGTCGCAAATCGAGATGGGGCGGCGGAGATAAAAGCCCTCCACCTCAATGTTTATAAACTGCCCCGGTGCGGTGATAAAGGAGGTGTCCCCCTCCAATATCATCAAAAACACATCTCGAGCAATCTCTTTATTTTCGGCAATAGTGTATATATCTCTCTTGTACATTCTTAACCTCAATTCCATTAAAATTTATTTGCCATAGGTGGCAAGCCGCTATTTTGCATCTATTGTGGAGATGGGCAGGGTGATGTCCTCCAGCACGTTTAATAGCACATTCACGGTGGAAAGACTGGTGAACATACCTATTCCGTTTTCCACAGCGTAACGGCGAATTAAAAAGCCGTCCTCATGTGCTCCGGCACTGCTCACATCTTGGCTGTTGATAACATATGTCACATATCCGCTGGTAAGGCTGTTGATGATGTCGTCACTGCCCTCGCTGATTTTTTGTTTAACCCTTGTTTTTATGCCGTTGCGTTTCAAAAAGCTTGCCGTGCCGCTTGTCGCCTCAATGTTAAAGCCCAAGTTGTAAAACCGCTGTATCAAGGGCAGTCCCTTTTGCTTGTCCTTATCCGCCAAGGTCACCAGCACCGTGCCATAGTTTTGCACCTTAGTGCCCGATGCCTGCAAGGCTTTGTACAATGCTCTGTTAAGCTTTTTGTCATAGCCGATTGCCTCCCCTGTGGATTTCATTTCGGGGGAAAGATAAGCGTCCAATCCTCTGATTTTTGAGAAGGAGAAGGTGGGAACCTTAACGTACCAGCGTTCCTTTTCCTCCTGTACAAAGGTGCCGTACCCAAGCTCTTTTAATGAGTGCCCCAGCATCACCTTTGTTGCGATGTTCGCCATGGAAACGCCTGTCGCCTTGGACAGGAATGGCACCGTTCTCGAGGAGCGTGGGTTTACCTCGATAACATATACATTTTCCTTTTCGTCCACAATAAATTGTATGTTGAACAGCCCTTTTATGCCGATACCCAGCCCTAAACGGTTGGTGTAGTCGATTATCGTCTGTTTTGCCTGCTTTGAAATTGTAAAGGTGGGATAAACGCTGATGGAGTCTCCCGAGTGTACCCCTGTCTCCTCAACGTGCTCCATAATTCCGGGGATAAACACGTCCGTTCCATCGCATATGGCGTCTGTTTCCAGCTCCTTGCCTATGATGTAGCGGTCAACCAGCACCGGCTGATCCTCGTCCACCTGTACGGCGGTTTGGAGATATTTACGCAGGCTGTCATCGCTTCTCACAATCTGCATGGCTCTGCCCCCTAAAACATAGGAGGGGCGAACCAGCACAGGATATCCGATTTGGTTTGCAACCTTAATGCCGTCCTCAATGTTTGTCACCGCCTTGCCCTCCGGCTCGGGGATGTTTAGGGTGTGCATTATCTTTTCAAAGCTGTCACGGTTTTCCGCACGCTCAATTGCCTTTACGTCAGTTCCCACAATTTTAACCCCCAGCCTTTCAAGGTCGGCGGCAAGGTTTATGGCGGTCTGTCCACCTAGCGATACAATCACGCCGTCGGGGTTTTCCGTGGCGATAACATTCATAACATCCTCTACCGTCAGCGGCTCAAAGTAAAGCTTGTCCGCTGTTGTATAGTCGGTGGAAACCGTCTCGGGGTTGTTGTTTATTATTATAGCCTCGTAGCCACATTCCTTTATCGCCCACACTGCGTGTACCGTAGAGTAGTCAAATTCCACACCTTGACCTATGCGGATAGGGCCGGAGCCTAGTACGAGGATTTTCTTTTTATCGGTGATGATATTTTCATCCTTGCCTTGATAGCTTGAGTAAAAATAGGGGACATAGTCCTGTTGGTGCTCCACATTATCCACAATGCGGTAGTGGGGCATAACCCCTTCCTTTACCCGCAGTTTGTAGATGTCCAGCTTGCTTTGTTTCCACATTCTGGCGATATAGCTGTCGGAGATACCCATATTCTTGGCTTTTTTCAAGATTTCCACGTCACCGATTTTGGCGGCAAGCTCGCCTTCAAAATCCACCACGTCCTTTAACACCTGTACAAAGGGAGGAACAATTTTGGTTATATCGGCAATCTCTGCCACGGTAGCACCACGGCGTAAAGCCTCACACAAAGAAAACAATCTCTCGTCGGTGGCGGTGGCAATGTCGGTGAGCAAAGCCTCCTTGTCCCAAGTTTTAAACTTTTTCATCTCCAGATGGTCAACCCCAATTTCCAGCCCACGCACCGCCTTTAGCATAATTTCCTGTATCGACTGTCCAAGGCTCATAACTTCACCCGTTGCCTTCATCTGGGTGGACAGCTTGTGGGAGGCGGAGGCGAATTTATCAAAGGGGAAACGTGCAACCTTTGCCACCTTATAGTCGATAGACGGCTCTATTGAGGCAGGAATACCGCTTATGGAAATTTCGTCAAGGGTCAAGCCCACTGCAATTTTAGCGGTAACTCTCGCTATCGGGTAGGCGGTAGCCTTGGAGGCAAGAGCGGAGGAACGGCTGACACGAGGGTTTATCTCTATTAGAAAATAGTTCATTGTGTTAGGCTCTAGTGCAAATTGCACGTTGCAGCCGCCCTCAATTTTTAAGAATTTAAGAATTTTTAAAGCCGAGCCTTTGAGCATTGCAATCTGCTCCTTTGACAGGGTTTGGCAGGGGGCAAAAACTATGCTGTCTCCTGTGTGTATGCCAACAGGGTCAAAGTTTTCCATATCGCAGATGGCAATTGCCTTGTCGGTTTTGTCACGCATAACCTCAAACTCAATCTCTTGAAAGCCCTTTACGCTCTTTTCCACCAGCACTTGGTGGGTGGGGCTTAGCTTGAGGGCGTTTTTCATCATGTCCTCGCACTCCTGTGCGTTGTCGGCAAAGCCGCCGCCCGTGCCCCCCAAGGTGAACGCCGGACGCAGCACCACAGGGTATCCAATTCTCTGTGCCGCACCAAGACCCTCCTCCACTGTATGGGTGATTTCACTGGCGATTATCGGCTCGCCAATCTCTTGGCACATCTCTTTAAATAGCTCTCTGTCCTCGGCTTTTTTTATCGATTGTATGCTAGTGCCTAAAACCTCCACCTGGCACTCGGTCAAGATACCTTTTTCCGCTAGCTGCACGCAAAGGTTTAAGCCTGTCTGTCCGCCAAGCCCTGGCACTATGGCATCGGGGCGTTCAAAACGGATAATTCTCGCCACATATTCCAGTGTCAGCGGCTCCATATAAACCTTGTCTGCCATGGTGGTGTCCGTCATTATTGTTGCAGGGTTTGAGTTGATTAGCACCACCTCATAACCCTCCTCTTTTAAAGCAAGGCATGCCTGTGTGCCTGCGTAGTCAAACTCCGCCGCTTGCCCGATAACGATAGGGCCCGAGCCTATTACCAGTATTTTCTTAATGTCTGTTCTTTTTGGCATAATTGTTTCTCCTTACTTTTTGTTAGAAATTAAAATTTTTTATTTTGTGGGCACAGCTCTTTTCCTTTGTTTTCAGATACCGTGCCTATATACTATATGACCATCATAGACGGTCATTAGAATGTCGCCTTTAAGTGTTTTTCCCTCAAAGGGGGTGAATTTGCCGAGAGACGTAAAGTCCTCGCCCTTTACCACCCATTCTTTTTCCGTGTCCACCAACACAAAATCCGCTTTTTTGCCAACCTCTATACCACAGGGCAGACCAAAAATCCGCCGTGGATTTACCGACATAAGCTGTGCAAGCTGTGAGTAATCTATCTTGTTAGTTTTAACCATATAGGTGTTCATCGCTGCAAAGGAGGTTTCTAAACCCACAACCCCCATATTGCTTTTTTCCAGCCCCTTGGTTTTTTCCTCTGGTGAGTGGGGGGCGTGGTCGGTGGCGATAATTTCGATAGTGCCGTCCTGCACCCCTTTTATAAGTGCCTCTTGGTCGGCTTTTGACCGCATGGGTGGGTTCATTTTAAACCGCCCATCCTCCTGTATGTCCATATCGCACATACACAGATAGTGGGGTGCTGTCTCGCAGCTCACACGCACACCCTCCGCCTTTGCTTTACGCACAATGTCCACCGTCTCCTTGGTGGAGATGTGGCAGACGTGATACTGCACCCCTGTTTTTTTTGCAAGACATACATCTCGCTCTACCTGAAGATACTCGCTGGCGGAGGAAATTCCCTTGTGTCCGTGGGCTTTGGCATACTCCCCATCGTGGATATAGCCCCCATTGAGCAGGCTTTCCTCCTCGCAGTGTGCCACAATCGCCTTGCCGCATTTCCTTGCATTTTCCATAGCGGCACACATAACCTCTTGGCTTTGTACCCCCTTGCCATCGTCAGAAAAGGCAAAGCAATCGTCCTTTAACTCGGCAAAATCCACAAGCTCTGTGCCCTTTTCTCCTTTGGTTATACTGGCATAGGGCAGCACTTTTATTACAGCACCCTTATTAATAATATCCTGTTCCTCTTTTAAATGCTCCACGCTGTCGGGTACAGGGTTTAAGTTTGGCATACTGCACACCAAGGTAAAGCCGCCCTTTGCCGCCGCTTTTGTGCCTGTCTCGATAGTTTCCTTATAAAAAAAACCCGGCTCTCGCAGATGAACGTGAACATCTGCGAAACCGGGAAATATATAAAAATTATCAACGTCAATAACAGTGACATCAGTAGGGGCACAAATGCCAATACCAATACAAGAAACGGTGCCGTCCAAGACGAGCAGGTCTGCTTTTTGTATCGAGTCTTTGTAATACACATTAGCGTTTTTCAATAATACGTTAAGCATAATTTTCTCCTATCAACCATTAATTGGCTATTTTTTTCAAAATAAACGCACTGCCAAGACAGTGCGTTTTTGCCTTCTTGGCATATCGATTTATTATAACATAAATTCACTAATCGCAGATTAGTGAAAGCGGCACCGCCGCTGCCACACCGCAGTGGGGTAATTTATCGTTCAAATGTTCTAGCGGAGAAAAGCGTCAGCTTTTCTAGGCACTGTTCACAGTGCCGTAACGGCTACCACGCCGTCCGCTAGGTTATTATAACATAAAGAGGAATTAAGTCAAGGGTATTTTTGTGTGTTTTTTTGTGTGTTTGCGTATTTTTGCGTGCCGCCACAATTATAGCTATTTGACAAAATACCCGTCCAGACCCTTTGGCGTCAGCTCCAATTCTCCGTCCGTCACCCAAAGGCTTACCCGCTCTGCATCCTCGCCATTCTTTAGTTTTCTTGCAAGGGTTTCTGCGTCTTGCAGGTTTATATCGTTTTGTTTTCCTGTCAGTATTATATTTGCAGCTCCAAGACGTGTAGGTGAGACAATATATTTTGCGCAGTCCCCACCGTTGGCACTTGCAAAATCAAATGCAAATACCGCACTCGCCCCATATGCACAGACTCTCGTCTGTACCGTGTTGATAAACCCTTTTAGCTGTGCTAAAAGCTGGTCATTTGTAGCGCCAAAATCCCGCTTGTCCAGGCTATACCCTGTGGGTAACTGCACCGCCGAATAGATTATTTCTTTAAAACCGGCAGACAAAATTTCGTCCGTTATGTCGTATATATATTTTTGCATTTCGGCGCTTGCCGGATTTGCCCAGGGCTTGCCCCCAAGCTCCTTTGCGCTGTCCAGCCAGGTGTAGTCCGTCCCCACATATTTAACCGCCATCTTGCGGTCAAGGGTGGGTGCCATCCTATCCATAAAGGTGTACACGTTGGCACAACTGGAAATGCCCTTTGCCTTAAAGGTATCCGCCACCAGCTTTAAATCTAAAATTATGGCGCCGGGCACCTGCTTTCCCACTTCCGTCTCGGATTTAAAAGACAGCTTGCCCTCAGGGTTTTTAAGCGTGATAACCGCCGTGGTCACACCCTTGGCTTTTAGCTCCTCCGCTTTTTTCTCTATCCCTGCCTTGGTGGCAATTTCACTGGGCAGCACCTCGCAGTAAACGTTAGTTTTAACAGCGGGGAGAATCGTTTCAAGGGGAACACTTTCACTGTTTGAGGACACGTCGCCGCTATTAGAGGTGGGCGACGGGGTGGGCTGCACTATAGTGGGTGGGTTTTTATCTGTTCCCGAGCCTTTAAATAATCCCCCCATGCCATTCATGACAATGGGCGCACCAAAATACCCCACGCAGAGTAACGCCGCAAGTGTCAGCACAACTCCGAATAGCTTTTTTACGGCTTGCTTTTGTTGATAGCCGCTGCCCATACTGGTGGAATAGCGTTTTATCTTCATCTGCTTCTTTGCCATCAAATCTCTCCTTTTTTCACTTAATGCGCAATGGTGGCGGGCTATTTATTTTACGCTACTACATACTAACCATATGTCCTGTAAGCCCATACACTGCAAGTGCCAAAACCGAAATATAGATAAGGGTTATGGGCAGACCTTGAAAAACTGTGGGAACCTTGCTGTGAGCGATTTTTCTGTCTCCTTCGCTTATGAGCACCATTGCAAAAAGGTAGCCGATACTGCTGCCTAGCCCAAACCCTATGCTCTCGGAAAGGGACAGCCCCTTTGTCACGCTTATAATAACGGTACCCACAATGGCACTGTTTATACTTGCGCTTGTCACGGATTTCAGCACCTCTTTAAAAAGCTCGCCCGACAGCATATAGCTAAGGGCAATAACCACCATAACGTAGCTTATGGCGCACACCGCAACCACTATCGCCGGCAGAACAAATCTCTTGTATTCAGTATACCCCAAAACATCCACAAGGGGAACAACCAAATGCACAATAATGGCTGTAAGCACCTGAAAAACTGTGAGTGCTCCGCAAAAATACCAAGTGTTCTTTTTGGGGTCGTTTAACATTCTTATGCCTTGGCTAACTCCAAGCGCCCTTGTAAAGATGGCATTTTGTGCGCCTATTGCCAGAATTGCATATAGAAAAAAGCTAGTTACCGCTCTTAGCAATGCGCTCATTATGCTCTACCTCCACTTTAATTTTATGCTTGTAGCTGTTTACCGCCATCGTCCAGATAGCGCTTATCATGGCTATTATTAAAAAACCGCCAAAGCTGTACTGTGCCATAGGCAATGGGGAAAATTTCAAAATTACAATGCCGTATATGCTGCCATAGGCAAGAAATTCCCGCACCACGCTTATTATCAAGCAGGCTACTATAAATCCGGCGGTATTTTTCATGCCGTTTATAAAGGAATAGGTCAGCGACTCCTTGCGGGTCTTTTCAAAGTTTTTTACGATTAATGGGTCAACCACCAAGATGGGTAGGTACACCCCCAGTGTGAGCACTTGAGCGCCTAAAAATTTATACATATAATAGTATATAAAGCAAAATATAACCGCAGATATCATGGGATAAAAAAACGTTTTTAAGGGAACACTCATGGTTCTTGTTATAAAGGACGTGGCAATTCTTGTGGGTGTCAATAGAAAAAACACCGCAATGCACAGCAGCAAGCCATTTCTAACGGTAGTTGCCGCCACCGCTAGTGGCGCTAATGCCAGCCCCTTGATAAACACCGGATTGGACAGGAAAACTTTCTTGCGCCTAACCGTATTATCCCAGTTATGGTAGAGCAAAGAAAAATCTTTTTTAGAGTTCATCATTTTTTTTGCCCTCATTTCTGTGCTCGTTTTGAAGCTTTTCCAGCTCCAAAAGATTTTTTATATCTATCGTCCGTGTGGAATATATTACCTGATCTATGCTGTCCTCCGCCTCGCTTATAAGCTCCATGGCATCATCGGCATTTTTTATTTTTCCCATGGAATTTTTATTTTTCTTGGGTTCTTCCGGATTTATCTCCTCTTGTTCGTCTTGGGGTTTTGTGGGCTTAATCTCTATCATAGGCCGCCACTCCACACAGCGATCAATAAAGCCCTCCACCGTGTTGACTATAAGCAGTGCAAAGCAAACGCCTATCTCATAGCCGCCAAAATATCTAAACAGCATACTCAAAACCCCCACCAGCACGCCAAAAATCAGCTTTGCCTTTGGGTTATTGGGGGTTGTCGCCGGCTCGTTCATCATGTAAACGGAGGAAAATATCAGCGCCCCATTGAGCATTTCAAACTTAACGCTTTCAAACCGAGAAAAGCCGTACACCCGTGGAAAAAGAAACGCAAAGATAATACAGGTTGTCAAAAAAGCTACCGGTATATGCCAAGTAATTCTTTTAGTCGCATATAGGAAAAGCGCAACGGAGCCGACTACCAGTATGAAATCCGCCCCTATAACCCCTGAATGATTGCCTAAAAGCATATTGAAGGTGGACACATAGGGCACTCCGCCATCCTTGATAATACCTGCATTGGAGATGGTGCTGTCGGCAAGCCCCGACCAAAATTCCACCTTGGAAAAGGGGACAACTGCGCTGAACACATTCCCTGGCCAGTTTACCGCCGCTGTACACATTGCAAGCGCCGTCAAGTTAAAGGGGTACACATCCTTGCCCCCAAAAAGGTGTTTGCCTACAAGGGTTGTCAAGCCTACCGTTATTATTATTACCGCCAAGGGCACGTTCACCGGCAACAGCATACAAAATGCCAGTGCGCTGTACAAGCTGGAATAGTCTGAGGAATCAAACTCTTGGCTTCGCAGCATGGACACAATTACATCCACCGCTCTTGCAGTGATAAGCCCCACAGCGCAGATTAGTAAAACCCGTGAGCTGTAGAGCACCGTCCCACATATAATAAGCGGCAGTATGGCGATAAGCATATCCTTGTAATGGTTTTGCTGATTATCGTTTTTAATTTGATACGTCATATAATACTCTCTAATCTTTAAATTTAAGGCTTTCAATTGCCTTTTTAGGGTCGCTGCTGCCAAAAACATAGCTGCCCGCAACCAAAAGATTTGCCCCGTTTTCTACGCAGAGCCTGCCCGTTACTTCATTTATTCCACCATCTACCTCTAAGAGCAGATTGGTATTGCCTATTCTTTTAGCCTCACGGCTTATCTCCAGTAGCTTTTTGGGCGTGCCCTCCATAAAGCTTTGCCCCCCAAATCCCGGCTCCACGCTCATAACCAGCACCAAATCTACCCTGTCAAGATAGGGGAAAACCGCCTGTGCCGGTGTGCCGGGCTTTATCACAATGCCCGCTTTTTTACCCGCTTTTTTTATAAGGTCGATGGTGCTGTCTGCATCGCTCTCGCTCTCCAGATGAAAGGACACTAAATCTGCCCCTTGACGGCAAAACTCCTCCACGTAGAGATGGGGCTTTATAATCATCAAGTGAACATCAAAAAAGCCGTCGCTCTTTTTTCGCAAAGCCTTTACCACCGGCAGTCCAATGGTGATGTTGGGGACAAAAACCCCGTCCATAACATCTATATGCAGCATATCTGCCCCCGCCTGCATAATCATTTTGCAGTCTCTTTCAAGGTTTGCAAAATCCGCAGACAGTATTGAGGGAGAAACTTTTATCATGGGAAATACCTCCACTGTATAAACAAGGTTAAATAATATTCTATTATACATAATATTTGCAGAAAAATCAAATCATTATGTAAATTTTACATTTTACCGCATATTTATTTACATTTGCCCCGCCGCCATTTTAATGCTCACTATATATGTATATAATAGATATTGCTATTTATTATAGGCACAAAACCCGTCTAACCCCCTTTAAACCCACCTATAACTCGCTTTTCTCCCCATGGTATAGCTGCAAATTTCTTTGCAACACCTTTTCCCCTCTAAAACCAAAGGCACGGCTTTTGCACCCCTCCTTTAGCATTTCCTGTGTGACACAGTTTACAATGTCCTCGCTGAAAAGGTTTTCCGTCTCTTCTATGCCTTTGTTGTGTGGACACACCTTTTGGCAGATGTCACAGCCAAAAACAGTTTTGGCTCTTTTGAGTATCTCAATTTGTTCCTGCGTCAGCTCCTGCTTTTTTTGGCTGATAAAGGAGGCACAGCGCTCTTTGTCTATCCCTTTTTCTGTTATGCACGATCCGGGACAGCTTTTTTGGCACGCCTTGCAGCCCATGCAGCCCCTCTCCTCCTGTGCCTGTCCACCCATCTCTAAGGTCGTCACAATTTCCCCGATGAAAACAAAGCTGCCATATTTAGGGGTTATGAGCAAGCTGTTTTTCCCCCTCACCCCAAGCCCTGCTTTTACCGCCCCGTCAACCTCGTCAATGGGAGACGCATCCACAAATGGCACAAAAATTTCCTCGGGATATTTTTTTTCCAATTCCAAAATTATGGATTTTAGTTGCTCCATAACCACAACATGGTAATCCTTCACCGCACAGTAGGCGCTTATGTTGCCGCAAAATGCGCTTTTGTTATAATATGGAAAGATTATCATCAAAACCGACTTTGCACCCGAGGGTATTCTCGCCGCCGATCGGGTGTTAAATGTGTTGACAAGTTGAAAACTTACAGCCGAAAACCCTCCGATTTTACATTCAGTGGATAAATTATTCAATAGTATTCCTCCTTAAAGCTTGTAATTTATTATAATCTTATACTATCTTTTGTAGTTTTTCTATGTTTTTTATGTAAAATTTTGTAAAATTGTCTAAACTTGCAACTTTTCATTGACAAAATTGTCGAGTTGTCAACAGTTTCCACAGGGTTATCAACAATTGTGGGGCAAAGCTTGTTCAATGGGAGTTAATTGGGACTAATTGTTGATAACTCCGTGGAATTGGTTGATAACTTTTCTATATTACTCTCTGTAATATAATTTTAAAGATTTTAACTTACAAAAACTTCCAAAATTTTATTACCTTTACCCTGTAAGGTTTTGCCCATTTCAATAGTTTTCAACAGTCGGTGGAAAACTATGTTTAAAACTTTACTGGCAGTTAATTATCCCTTTTAAGCTGCAAAAGTACCTGTTTTTATTATGCACTATTATATCATTTAAACAAATGCCTGTTGAAAAAGCCGTGAAAAGGTGTATACTTATATAAGCATTATCCACCAAATTACTATACAATACAAGGAGATAATATATGAGTGAAAGCTGTAATCACAACTGCTCATCCTGTTCTACCGACTGTGCTGAAAGAGAAAGCACCCCTACCTTTGACAAGTTAAATGAGCTATCCAGTGTAAAAAAGGTTATCGCTGTAGTGAGCGGCAAGGGCGGCGTGGGCAAGAGCCTAGTCACAAGTATGCTGGCGGTTTTATCCCAAAGAAAAGGGTACAACACCGCAATTCTTGACGCCGATGTCACAGGGCCTTCTATAGGTCAAACCTTTGGTGTCCACGCAAAAGCCGAGGGCAATGAGCTTGGCATACTTCCTAACAAGAGCAAAACAGGCATACAAATGATGAGCGCAAACTTTATGTTAAAAGAGGAGACTGACCCAGTTTTGTGGCGTGGTCCGGTAATTGCCGGAGCGATAAAACAATTTTGGGGAGATGTTGTCTGGAATGACGTTGATTTTATGTTTGTAGATATGCCTCCGGGCACAGGGGACGTTCCCTTGACGGTTTACCAATCGCTGCCTGTGGATGGCATTATAATCGTGGCGTCTCCACAAGAGCTGGTTTCCATGATAGTGGAAAAAGCGGTCAAGATGGCGAATATGATGAACGTGCCTATTTTAGGGCTGGTTGAAAATATGAGCTATGTACAGTGCCCCGATTGCAACAAAAAGCTTTACGTTTTCGGGCAGGGCAAGGTGCAGGAAACCGCCGATAAATACGAGCTTCCGCTTTTAGCACAGATACCCATTGACCAATCTCTTTCCAAAAACTGCGACCAAGGGGTCATAGAGCTGTTTGAGGGCGATTATCTTGACAGTGCCTTTGAGACACTGGAAAAGCTGCTGTAAAAACAAAGCACCGCAATTTTATTTAAAGTACAACAAAGGTGCCGCCATTTTAATTTTGGCGGCACCTTTTACTGTGCAAAAGCATATATTTCAGTGGCGATAAGCTCTATAATCTACCTCTAGCTTTTTAAAGCTTGTGGGCGTTGCTTATTGGGGTTAGAAACATCACTTATTCTCTCTTGTCACTCGGCAAGGGTTTCCATAGGCTATAACATTGCCGGGGATATCCTTTGTGACAACGCTGCCTGCACCCACCACAGCATTGTCACCAATAGTTACTCCCGGCAGGATAATACTTCCCCCGCCAATCCAAACATTGTTGCCGATAATCACCGGTGCTGTCTGCGTCTTGCAAAATGCAAAGGATCCGTCCTTTGTGGCTGCCCCAAAGCGGTCAGCGGCATTAGTGGGGTGAAAAGCAGTATATATTTGCACATTTGGTGCGATAAGGGCATTGTCGCCGATAATAATTTTATTGTCGTCCAAAAAAGTGCAGTTCATATTGACCTCGCAATTGTCACCAAAGAAAATATTATTGCCGTAGTCAACAAAAAATGGTGGGGTAATCCACAAATTTAGCCCTCGACCACCCAAAAGGTCATTTAAAATGCATTCCTTTTCCAAAGTATCTTCCGAGACTGCGTTGTTATAAGCTCTCGTAAGATTTTTGGCTTTATGCCATTGGGCTAAAAGCTCGGCATCGCCGCAATCATATAACTGCCCCGACAGCATCCTATCTCTTTGTGTCATATTCGTCCCTCCTACAAGGCTTTAGATATAAAAAAGACTTATTCCCTTAACAGAAAATAAGTCTTTTGTGGTGGGAGCGGATGGATTCGAACCATCGAAGTCGTAGACAACAGATTTACAGTCTGCCCCCATTGGCCGCTCGGGAACACTCCCACATATTAAATTAAAAGGCAGAATTTCTTCTGTCGTTGGAGCTGGTGGACGGATTCGAACCCCCGACCTGCTGATTACAAATCAGCTGCTCTACCGGCTGAGCTACACCAGCGATTTAATGCTTAATTAATATATCATAATAAAACAGTTATGTCAAGTATTTTTACGCAAATGTGGGGTATCTCTTAAAAACTTTTTAAAAAGGCAATTTGTATTGCCAGTCAAGGCTGTCATATGTTACAATAGAACTATTATATAAAAGGAGACTACATATGGAAAAAAGCAAGGTATACTACAGTGATATGCGTATATATGACAGAAAATCCAATCTTTTGATGAAATTGGAAAAGCTTATACGCACAGCAGGAATATCGAACATTGATTTTAAGGATAAATTTTGTGCCATTAAAATTCATTTTGGCGAGCCGGGCAACTTGGCGTTTTTGCGTCCTAACTATGCAAAGGTGGTTGCCGACATTGTGAAATCCTTGGGGGGCAAGCCCTTTTTAACCGACTGTAACACGCTCTATGTGGGCAGGCGTAAAAACGCTCTGGAGCATATGGACTCGGCTTATGAAAACGGGTTTAGCCCTATGTCTACCGGCTGTCAAATCATCATTGCTGATGGTCTGAAGGGCACTGACGAAACATTAGTGGACATTGATGGAGATTTAGTGAAGCAGGCAAAAATCGGCACGGCTATTATGGACAGCGACATTTTTATTTCACTGAGCCATTTTAAAGGTCACGAGGAGGCAGGCTTTGGGGGAGCACTAAAAAATATCGGCATGGGCTGTGGCAGCCGTGCAGGTAAGATGGAAATGCACTCGGACGGCAAGCCTAAGACGGACAAGACAAAATGCGTGGGTTGTAAAGGGTGCGAGGCAATCTGTGCTCACAATGCAATATCCTTTGATGAAAACCGAAAGGCCTCTATAGATGTAGATAAATGCGTGGGCTGCGGCAGATGTATTGGCGCTTGCAATTTCAATGCTATCGCCCCCATCTGGAACAGTGCCAATGATGATATGAACAGGAAAATTGCAGAGTATTCCTATGCGGTAATCAAGGACAAGCCAAACTTTCACATAAGCTTAGTCATTGATGTATCTCCCTTTTGCGATTGCCACTGGGAGAATGACACGGCGATTATACCCGATGTTGGGATGTTTGCTTCCTTTGACCCTGTGGCATTGGACGTTGCCTGTGCGGATGCCTGCAACAAGCAAAAGCCATTGGAAAACAGCCTTTTAGGGGAAAACCTCCGAAAGGGCGGCGAGTGCTGCGGCGACCATTTCCACGCAACCAGCCCTGCCACCAACTGGCGTTCCTGTGTGGAGCACGCCCAAAAGCTAGGTCTTGGGAATATGGAATATGAACTTATCGAGGTTAAGTAATATGAAAACAATAGGTGTTATCGGCGCTATGCCGGAAGAGGTTATTCTATTAAAAAACAAGCTGTCCAACGTGACAGAGCATAAGACAGCGGGGCTTACCGTATATGAGGGGCAGCTCCACGGCAAAACTGTAGTGCTGTGCCAAAGCGGAATGGGCAAGGTTGCCGCCGCCGGTGCCGCACAGGTTTTAGTCACAAAGTTTGGGATTGAGGCGATAATAAACTCCGGAATTGCAGGGAATTTTTCCACGGAAATCGGGGTGGGGGACGTGGTTTTATCCAAGGAGATAACCTACCACGATGCACAAATCAGCATGATAGAAAAAGCTTATCCTTTTATGTCCAGCTACAAAGGGGACGAAAATCTTCTTAAAGCCGCCCAAAAAGCCTGTGAGGAAACAAAAACCGGCTATCTTTTGGGAAAGATTGCCACAGGTGACCTGTTCATCTGTGAAAAGGAGGCAAAGGCGAAGATAAAGGCATTTTGCGACCCCGACTGTGTGGAGATGGAGGGTGCGGCAATCGCCCACATCGCTTGCAAAAACGATATTCCCTTTGTGATTATCAGAGCTATGAGCGACAACGCCGATGAAAAGGCATTTGAAAATCTGGTGACAAAGCAGTTTGACACCTCAGAGTACTGCGATAAAGCCGCCGACATCTGTGAGCTTTGTATAAAATATTGCTAATTTTCAGAAATTT
Organism: Oscillospiraceae bacterium; assembly: GCA_036667055.1. Classification (GTDB taxonomy): domain Bacteria; phylum Bacillota; class Clostridia; order Oscillospirales; family Ruminococcaceae; genus RGIG3102. The sequence continues at coordinate 10,718 of JAVWUR010000010.1, read as the reverse complement.
TCAACCTACACAGCAGAAAAATAAGCCACTCCTTTGGGGCACTACAGACGTGCCTTTAGGAGCGGCTTATTTTATTTTCACCCCTCATTTTTGGGGTTTAGGTAGACGGTGCGTTTTACCACTCGGCTGCCATTTCGCATAAATTCTCGATTTAGATAATCATAGTAGGTGCCTGGGGTAATTATGCCGTTTACAATGGTGTCAAGTCCGCTTGCGCACAAAAGGGTGTCTGCTAGGCGCACACAGTTAGTCCCCAGCACCCAATAATATTTAAAGCTGCCACTGGAAAATTTGTAGAAGGTAGCCCCCGTCGCCTTGTACAGCTCGCTTGCGTAGTCGGTTATCTGTGCAGTGCTTTCTCCGACTTTTTCCGCCTGCTGCGCTCTGCACTCCCAAACATAGGTGCGGGTTTTTATCTCCTCAAGCTTTGCCAGTATTTTCCCTATCTCCTCCTGTGTTAGCACCAGCCCAAACCCAAAGAGAGTTTTGCCCGATTGTTTTTGGCAGAATTTTATATATTCATCTTTTTTGTAGTGCTCAAACAGAACCCCCACGCCAATTGCTCCGTCCAGCTTCATCTTCTCTAAATCGTACCCACCAAAGCTCACCACTCTGTCCTCTATGGCAACATCAACGTGCCCCATAGAGCCAAAGCCATCCTGTGTCACATGGACAAACACCTCCACATTGGGGGGTGTCACATCCTTTTGCAGGGTTAAATCAATGTCCTGCTCGCCGCTTTGTGCAAAGAAATCATTTATCCCCGACAGGGTTTTCACCGGTATAAGTGCCGTTAAAAATGGTGGCGCCGTAATGCGAACGTGGCGTTTAAGCTGTTTTTTTAGGCGGTCGGGGGTGGCGCTGGAAACACAATCAAAGAGACTGGAAACCCCTAGCACTATTAAATATGCCCCCAGAACCTTTACCCCTGCCGGAACTTTTTCCACAATATTGAGGATAAAATAAGCGCCAAAGCCTAAGTTTGCCAGGGCAGAAAATAGAAATCTAAAGGGCGCTGAGGTCTTTTCCTTGCGGTACTGCACAAAGCTTACAAAGCTGCCAAAGCCCACCAAAATCGCCCATGCCGCCATAATTAAAGGGATTAGCGCCCATATTCGATGGATGTTAAAGCTTAAAAACACGATGACGCAAAAGGCTGCCAGTGACTTCAAAATCGTCACAAAAAGTTTTTTTAGCCCCGATGCCAAGCTGAAAATTATCTCTAGCCCATTTAAAAAAAGAACTAGAGAAAAGTAGGCAAAGACAATTTGCGTTATAGTTTTAAAAAACATATCTTGGTTAAAGAGCATGACAAGCCCACCGCCAATGTTTAAAGCCGCCTGTAAAAACAAGCTCATGGAGGTGGTGTTGGTCTTTAAAAACTTGCTGATTTTTTCTGTGCTGTTTCCCATTTTATATAACCTTCAAACCCTTGAATTGTGTGTGAATTTTTGATGGGGGCAGGGGAGGACGGCAAAGCTTGTCCTATCCGCCCACAAATAAACGTCCCCAGTGTTTTCCCTTTTATTTTCCCTTTTGTTTTTCCTTTTGTTTTTCCCTTTGCTTTCCCCAGTGTTTTCCCCATTGCACACCGCCGAAATTGCAGTGCTAGTTTTATTTTACCCCAAACATAATTTTATAGATGGCGTATTCCACGCTCTCGTCCGTTATTGGGATAAACTTTTTCACTCCGGAATGGGCGGCGTAAACCGCCTCGACCCTCCCGTACATACACTGGCTTTTTATATAGATTTTTACCCCCATTGCCTTTAGCTCCTCAAGGGCGGTTTCGCACACCAGCGGCATACCTCCTGCCCCTAAAAGCAGCACCAATACAGCGTCCATGCCACGGTACGCCATTATTATGTCCCGACTGAGATTTGGGGTTATATAGATTACCCCCACCCGATTGGTGGCAGGCGTTTCGTATCGTGGCTGACCTGTTGGCTTTAAAATAGGGGCTGTGAGATAGGTTTTGTTCACGTTGTCAAACGCCGCAAAGCCCTCCGTCTCAAATTTTGTCACCGACTGTGCCGGCAATATCCGTGTCCCAATGGCAATGCAGATGCCATAATAGTCTCCGCTAAGTGCCGTTTTAAGCGCCAAGGATAGGTTGTCCACCCCATCGGTGCCCTCAAATAAAATCGGCAGCTGACTGCCAGTGAGCACAATGGTTTTGTCGAAATCCCCTAGAGCACACGCCAAGTATGCGGCGGTATACGCCATGCTGTCCGTGCCGTGGGTCACCACAAAGCTGTCATATTCCCCTCGGTTTTCCCAGATTATTTTGGCTAAATCCTGCCTGTCCGCATCGGTCATAATGCTAGAATCTATAAGCTTAAAGTCTAAAACATCACAGGTGTATTGGGTGAATTCCAAAAGGTCCTTGCCCTTTAAGTCCGGCACAAGCCCCTCTTTTCCCTGTCGGCAGCTTATTGTGCCGCCGGTGGTTATCAAAAGCGTTTTTGTCATAATTTTCCCTTTTCTAGCTGAGATTTACCGCCATAATTGTGAAGGCATCCAGTAAAATCAAGATGTCTGTGCAGATAAATGAAAAGATTAGCACCCCATCTACCGATTTTTTAAGCCGCAAGTTATCATTTGTTAACGCAAACAGGATAAGGGGGAATACGGGTAGGAAATACCTTCCTTGCAAGCCAAAAATAGTAGTGTAATTTATGGGTGTCCAGGTGAGACACGCAAGCACCGCAAGCCCGCAGGCGCTAATGGCAACAAACAATCCCCACCATTTTGCCACTCCTTTATATTGTATGCTGTGGGTGCCGCTTGGCACAAGAGAGAGCAGCAGCAATATTATGAGCGCTATGGGGTAGAGCCAATTTATCTCTAGAGGCGACACGATAATCTCCCCCAAGCGCCCCCCGATAAGCCCCTGAACGTACAGCGGCATATCATCCTGTATGGAATTTATCAGTATCTTTATGGTCTGGGAAATGTGGGTCATCATATAACCAAAGCTAAAGCAGTAGCTGCTGTCCCCATTTGCCATTATGCTATGGTCATTAGGGATGTCTATTTCCGACAGATCTGGAGCGTCCTTACCCTCGGTCACTGTGGCATTTAGCTGCTCTTGAGTTTTTGCGGTTACATTTATATCACTTACCGTGTGGCTGACAATTCCGGAATTATACCCAAGCCACATACACAGCGCCAGAAGGATTATTCCCACCTTTGCCAAGTACGCCACTTTTTTGCTTTTAAATTTTGCCGATGGTATTATAAAGCACAGTGCAACAACTGTGATATAGATGGTCTTACTTGGGGCAATCAGCGCCCCCAGCACCGCTAAAACTCCAATTTGCTTTGCGGATAAGATTTCCGTTCCATAGGCGTATTTAAAGCACAGGGCAATGAACAAAAAGCACATTCCCATAACCAAGGTGTCGTAGGAAAAGGAGCCTGCAAGCTGTAAAGGTATGGGCAGTAAGCTTACAAGGCAAAGTGGCAGTTTGAAAAATGGCAGGGTCTTTATGGCAAGATACACCAAAACCACATATAGCAAAAGGTTGAAAGCTCTGCCCATTAAAAGCATGGGGATGTAGCCAAAATTTAATATTCTGGCAAGAAGTACCCCTAAGGTTTGGGCGAAGTACAATGGAGGGAACACCGAGGTTATCGTCGCCTTTACCGGCACAAGCTCCGTTTTGCCATGGGTGCCGGCAACCAGTCCCTCATAGGTTTCCTTCCACTCGAAGGCGTTGTAGCTACAGGGGCGGTTCAGCGGTACGGCATCGCACTCCCGCATCATTAGGTTGCCCTTTTCGTCCACCGCCTTCATTCCTAAAATGCGGCTGGCATTGTAGTAGGAGGTGGCGATGTGCGCATATTCATCGGGGCCGCCACGCTGTGGGGTGAAAAGGCAAAACACCAACCCCAAGCACAGTGCGCACAGTGCAAAAATATTGTGTATCTTTGATTTTTTTACAAATACAAGATAGTACAGCACCAGTAAAAAACCCATCAAAAATGCGCATATGACAAAGTAAGCGGTGTAGATAAAGCCCCCCACATAGTTGGTTATATATTGCAGTGCCACCGTTCCGCTGGCGTCCTTGGCATTTTCCGTAAGGGGAAAGCCGTCCTTTGTCCTCTCGCTTTTCCACAGTGCTATCCTGTCATTTTCCGTCTCGGGGGAGGTGTGTACATGGAGGACATACTCCTGTTTTTCCTCGCTCACCACCATTTTATCAAAGATAAACCGCTTAAAGGTGTTGTCCAAAATGGTGGTCATATCATCGCTTGCAGAGGCCAAAAGGTTGCCCTCCTTGTCTAGCAAGTCCACAAAAACTGTGCCAAAGCACACCCTATTATAGATGTGAAAATCAAGATTTACACCGTACAGCCGTGTGTCGGGCTTGACGATAATATTTTGTTTTACCCCTTCCGAGCCTAAAATTCCGGCGGTAATTACAGAATATTCATCGTGTATTATCTCTCGCTTGCCAAGCCCTGCGCTCTCCCTCAAATTTTCGTACCCTACCCAGCCAAAAATGAGGGTACCCATGGCGAAAATTAAGAGCATAACTAACAGATGCTTGTATTTTTCTAAAAAAGCTTTAAACGCCATAATATTTCCTTTGTACATTATTTAATGTTGGTTTTTCGGGTGATATAGATGGGACGTCTTTTGGTTTCCAGATAGGTTTTGGACATATATTGCCCCAAAATACCTATTGAAAGCAGTTGAATTCCCCCCAAAAGCAATATCACCGATATTAGTGTTGGAAAACCCGCCACCGGGTCGCCATATAAAACGGTTTTTACCACGTAAAAAATTATCATAAAAAACGCCGCCACGCAAAAAAGCACCCCTAAAACAGAGGATATAACCAGCGGCGCTGTGGAAAACGCCACAATTCCATCGATGGAATAGACAAACAATTTCCAAAAGTTCCACTTGGTATTGCCCGCCACACGCTCCACGTTTTCATACTCCAGCCACAGCGTTTTAAAGCCTACCCAGGACAAAATTCCCTTGGAAAACCGATTGTATTCGCACATGGAAACCACCGCCTCTACCATCTCTCGGCGCATCATGCGAAAGTCTCTCGCTCCGTCCACAATCTCCGTTTTGGAAATCTTCGTCATAAGCCGATAAAAAGCCTTGGCAAAAAAAGACCTTATTGGCGGTTCTCCTTTTCGGTCTACCCGACGTGTGCCAACGCAGTCATAATCATTATTTTCTATTTCATATATCATTTTCCCCAAAAGACTTGGGGGGTCTTGCAGGTCGGCATCCATAAGGGTCACATAATCCCCCTGTGCGTTGCAAAGTCCGGCATATATTGCGCTTTCCTTACCAAAGTTACGGGAAAACGATATATATTTAACATTTTCATCGGATTGCGCCAGACTCTGCATCACTAAAAGGGTGTCATCCTTTGAACCATCGTCCACAAACAACAGCTCATAGCTTATGTCTTTAAGCTTTTCCAGCTCTTTGACCGTCTCCTTGTAGAAAATCGGCAGTGCCTCCTCCTCGTTAAAGCAGGGCACCACAATTGACAATTTTTTCATAATTACTCCGCAATAGCGCTGTCCATCACAGCCTTCAGTTCACTTTTTGTGATAGCTCCCTCGTGCATTTTTTTGCCCCCAACGTAAAAGCAGGGCACAAGGTAATAGTCATATTTTGCGGCTATTTCAGCGTTTTGTTTCTCCTCAAACGCCGTGATTGCCACTTTTTTATACTCTGGATTTTCCGCTAATAGCTCCTGTAAAAAGCTATTTGCCCTTCTGCAATGGGGACAGTCTTTAAGATGGAAATATAAAATATCTTTCATAAAATAAATTCTCCTTATAAAATAAACCCGATGGTTTTGTTGTAGGGCAAAGCGCCCATTTAGGGCAGTGCGCCTTGGATAACAGCCACATTCTGCTGTTTTTTGCTGATTATTATGCTGTTTATATAACAGCTATGCTTTACTGTTTATATGTTTAAAATAAAATTCCCGCACCTTCTCAAAGCTTTGGTCGCTTATATCGTGCTCAATTTTACAGGCATCCTTTACCGCTACCGACTGCTCCACCCCTAGCTCCATCAAGATTACCGTGAGCATAAGGTGCTTTTCATAAATTTTTTGCGCCCGAGCCAGCCCCTTTTCCGTAAGGGAGATTACCCCGTCCTTATCCACCTTTATAAACCGTTCGCTGTCTAGCTTTTTCATGGCTACCGAAACACTGGGCTTGGAATATTCCATTTTTTTTGCTAGGTCAATCCCACGGACTGCCACGCCCTCCTTTGTCAAGACCAGAATGTTTTCTAGGTAATCCTCACGAGATCTTTCTGCATCCATATACCTGCTCCTTTATGTGTGTTTTTTTAAATTGTAATTCTACATATTTTACTATATGTTAGCACGTACTAACTCAAAAATCAAGCACTTTTCTTGAAAAAAGTCCTTTGATATGTTATACTTTTTTATTATAGAGTTGTGTTGTTATCCTTCTGTAAAAAATTTTGTCTATTAAGGAAATTATATGAAAAAACAAAAAATTTTGTTCCATACAGCTATCATGCTTGCCCTGTCTGCGGCGCTAGGGCTTGTTCTGTTTTTTATAAGCTTTACCTTTCTTGAAAACTCCACCACCAAAACCTCCGGTTATCTTATCAATGACAGCTTTGATGCCCCCACGCCGGCGCTTAAAAATCAAGTGCCCTTTGAGCAGAAGTTTTCTGCCTCGGGGGATATCTATGGCGTAAAGGTTCGTTTTCACAATCTGGGTGTGCCCCAGCCCGGCACGCTTTTGGTGGAGGTATTAAACCAAAAAAGCGGCGAGGTGCTGCTGTCCAAAACTCAAAACAGTGAGGTTTTATTAAACGATGCCTACTCTGCCATAAATTTTGACGCCCCTTATAAATCCTCCGGAGCTGCTGATTATATACTGCGCATAACCCCAAATTTGGAACGTGCTGACGGCTATCTGTGTATCTGGAAAAATTCCGCCACAGGGGATATTGCCTTTGGCATAGTTAGCTACATCGTCTCGGGCTTTATCTATTCTTGGTTTGCCATCTTGAGCGCCCTTGTATTTTTTGCCGCCCTTGGCAGCTATCTTGCCTGCTTTGTCTTTAAGTTTAAAAAGGAGACTGCCTTTATAATCTGCTTTTGTCTGGTGAGTGTCCTGTTTAATTTTGTGCTGCCGCCCTATTCCTCCCCCGACGAGGAGGCGCACATAAACAGTGCCTATCTGCTGTCCAATGATGTGTTTGACGGCTACACCAAGGAGGATTTAGCATGGCAGACGGTGTACAAGCGTGGGGAGGACAACAGTGAGATTTTTGAGGACAAATACACCTCGGTGCTCAGCTACGAGTACATCTACAACAACTTTTTTAAGCTTTCCCACAACAATGAAATTGTCCCCCAAAGTGACAGCTGGATAGTGGGGGATTTCCCTATGGTTTACGCTATTGGCGCTGTGGGGCTAAAGCTTGGGCGGCTGTTAAATCTTGGGTTTGTGCCCCTGTTATATTTAGGGCGGCTATTTAATCTTGCCTTTTTCGGGCTTTGCGGATATCTTGCCATCAAGCTTGCCCCCATAGGCAAGGAGATTTTTATGGTGCTGTGTATGCTACCCATAGCTTTGCACATTGCAAACAGCTTTTCTCGTGATGCCTTCGTCATCTCCATCGCCTTTTTGCTCATCGCCTTTTTGCTAAAGCTATTGTATCGGGACGCCCCTGTGGGCATTAAAGAATTTTTATTTCTCGGGGTGCTGTGCGTGCTGCTCGCCCCCTCCAAAATGATTTACGCCCCCATCTGTACGTTGGTTTTTCTGTTGGGGCGTGAAAAGCTAAAGAATTTTAAAATTCGTCCCCTTTACATCGTCCTAGGTCTTGGAGCTGTGGGAACAGTGATATTTCTGTTCACCAACTCGTGGCTGGGAGAATACATCTCCGCCTCTGTGTTCAACACAGTGCCCTTGGAGAGCCTTTTGGCAGCAGACCCCTCCAAAACCTTTGACGTGGGAATTATGCTGGCAAACCCTGTAGTGTCCTTAAAGCTTATACTAAACACTATATATTCCAACTTTTCCTACTATATAAAAAGCGTGGTGGGTGGCGTTTTGGGATATAACTCCATAAATATCAGCGACTTTTTTGTCTTTGTTTTCTTGAATTTAATCTTTATTTCCACCTTTCGGATGCCCGAGGAAGCTCTCACGATAAAGCGCTCCCACCGCCTTAGCTTTTTGGGAATATTTGCCGTCATACTGGCGCTGGTTGTGTATGTGGGGATAAGCTGGACCCCCATAAGCTACACCACCATCTATGGTATTCAAGGCAAATATCTGCTGCCGGCACTGCCGCTTTTACTTTTGGGAATGAAAAACAAGCTTTTTGCCCTCACCCAAGATTTATATAAGCCACTGTGCTTTGTTGCGGCGCTCACCAATATTTTTGTGGTTTTAAACGCCTTTGTTGTAATTGTACAGCGGTAAGCTTGGCTTAATATGCTAAAAATCTATGGCAAAAGGCTCTGTGTCAAGTTTGTTCTAATCGGTTCCAATGCGGCGATATCCGCAAAAAAATCTATGGCAAAAGGCTCTCTGTCAAGTCACCTAAACAGAGAGCCTTTTATTGTGCTAAATTTGAATTAGTTAGCTGAGATAGCGCCTGTTGGGCAAGCTGCCTCGCAAGAACCGCAATCAATGCAGGCATCTGCGTCGATAACGTATTTGCCGTCGCCCTCTGAAATTGCGCCTACAGGACATTCCCCTGCACAAGCACCGCAGCAGATGCAAGCATCGCCAATTAAGTATGCCATAGTTAGTTACCTCCAAATTAAAATTATCTTATATATTTAACGCTTTATGCGATAAATAGCTTGTGAAAATAAGCCCATGCTTTTATTGCCGACAAAATGCCCCAATAAAAGTTACGCCTCTAGTCTACTATAATCGGAGAAGATTATCAATAGCTTTGTTGGAAATTATACAAAACTTTTTCAATTTACCCCAGCCGTCTCACTCGCTAGTCCTCCAGCGCCTTTAGCTCCTTTTCGCTAACCGTGTCATTGCCACGCTTGTTTCCATAATTTACCCGCTTTATAAGGGCGATATCTGCCAAGGGGAACTCCTTTGGCACTCCTTCCACATTCTTGTCAAGGCGAACCTTTATAAGACTGCGCAAAAGATTTACATCACTGACAACCCCATTTCCCTCGGGGGTTTTGACGATGGAGCCAACATTCGGGGTGATGGAATTAAGATACTCATATGCCGATTGTTCATAGCTTAAACAGCACATCAGCCTGCCACAGCTTCCGCTGATTTTGGTAGGGTTTAGGGACAGCCCCTGTTCCTTTGCCATCTTTATGCTCACCGGTGTAAAATCGCCTAAAAAGCGAGAACAGCAAAACTGCTGACCGCACACCCCAATTCCCCCCAGCATCTTGCTCTCGTCCCTAACGCCAATCTGTCTTAGCTCGATACGGGTGCGGAACACCTGCGCTAGCTCCTTTACCAGCTCACGGAAATCTATCCTGCCATCAGCGGTAAAATAAAACAGCACCTTGCTGCGGTCAAAGGTGTATTCCACGTCAATAAGCTTCATGTCAAGCTTGTGTTTTCCTATCTTTTCAAGGCAGATGTCAAACGCCCGCTTTTCATCTCGGCGGTTTTGATTCATCTTGTCAATATCCTGCTTTGTGGCTACCCGTGTGACTTCCTTTAGGGGCTTTACAATCTTGTCGTTGTCCTCACCGTGTACCCCCTGTACGCACAGCCCACACTCCAAACCACGAGCGGTATCCACTATGACATAATCGTCCTTTTTAATGTCAAAGTCGCAAGGGTTGAAAAAATATACCTTGCCACCTGTTTTAAATCTGATGCCTATAACATTTGTCATATATTCTCCGTTCCGAATAGATTTATTATAATTTACATTTTCAGCTCATAGCTTTTGCAAAAAGGCAAAAATCCATGGCTGTATCAAACCGAAATGACAAAATTTTGTAAAACCAGCGCAAGGTTTGCATTGGCAAAAAAACTTTGCTTTAAGCTTTGGATGGCTTCCAGTACCCTTAGGGTGGTGCCGTCTATATTTTTTTGTGCAAGATATTCTAGGTCATCCAAAAAGAACTTGAAATTATCCTTTTTTTTATTAAATTCAAAAAGCAGCTTTGACAGCTCATACTTGTCCCTCTTTTCGATCAATTCCAGTGCTAAAATTGCCTTTTTAAGTATCTCAAAGCGCTTGGGATTTTTGGCGGCATTTTGAATAAAGCCAATGTTAGAATCGTAAATTTCAATTAGCTCCCCTAGCATTTCCTTGTCCTTGACCGCCGAAAAAAACTCGCTGCACTGGCTTTTTGTGGGCTTTTCCAAGGTGTAGATGCCGCACCTTGAGCGCAGAGTGGCAAGCAGGCGAGAGATGTCATTGGTGGTTAGGATAAAGGTGATATCGTCCTTTGGCTCCTCTAAATTTTTCAGCAGAGCATTGGCAGACGCCGGATTAAAGTTTTCGCAGTTGCAGATTATCACCGCCCGCTTTTCCCCCGACAGGGAGGAAAAATTCACATTTTCCCCGATATCCCGTATCTTGCTCACCTTGATTTGCCCACTGGCACCCTCCCCCTTGACAAGCTGCACCAGAGGGCTTTCGTCCTTTAATATCAGCTCCTTGGAATGGGCATCGCCGCCCACTATCTCCGCCGCCAGTAGTCGGGCAAAATAGTTTACTCCAAAGC
>JAVWUR010000009.1:0-36425 GCA_036667055.1 Oscillospiraceae bacterium | reverse complement strand
GTTCCCAGCCACAGCATAAAGATAAATGGGGAGTATGTCAGCGTCACCCCCAAAGAATTTGACCTGTTGGTCTGCCTTGTGCAAAACAAGGGGGTTGCCTTGTCCCGTGAAAGAATACTGTTAAAGGTATGGAACTACGATTATTTTGGTGAGGACAGAACGGTGGACACCCACATAAAGATGCTGCGCAGCCATCTAAAAGATTATCGTGACTGCATTGAGACGGTGTGGGGCGTGGGCTATAAATTTGAACCAAAGGAATAGTAGGCGGATATGAAAACCAGTATCAGAACCAAGCTGACAGCGCTAATACTGACGGTTTGTATGGCAGTTATTGTATTGATGTGGGTGATGGCAGTTGTGTTTTTTAAACCCATGTATTACGCCACAACCCAAGCGGAGCTAGGCACAATGATGTCAAAGGTTGTAACCGCCATTGAGTTGGACGAGGGGATAACCAACAACACATTAAAGCAAATTTCCGGCTTTATAAGCACAGGGGTGTGCATAGAAATTTCCGATGCCACAGGCAGCGAGGTAATCTTGTTCGAGGGGATAGGGGATGCCTGTCAGCTCCACGGTGCAAAGGAAGCGTCTGCCGATGATGCCTACGCACCAAAGCGGCGGATAAACACCCCACAGGCACAGGAGCTGCGAGAAAAGGTGAGAGCCAACGGCAGCAGAATATATAACAGTCCCATGGAGGACGAATTGGGCAACCGACAGGCGGTAAAGGGCAAGTTTTATGACGGCAAGTACTGTATAATCGTGTCAACAAACCTGACTAGGACAGAATCTATAGTCTCTATCGTCACAGCCCAGCTTAGAACCGCCTCCATTATAGCGGTATTTTTGGCGCTGATAATTTCGGCGGTGATGTCCAACTGGTTTATGAAACCAATTATGATTTTATCCAACGCCACCAAGGAGATTGCCAAGGGCAACTACAAAACAAAGGTGGAGGTTGACCAAGATGATGAATTGGGGCAGCTTGCACAGGATTTTAACCTTATGACAGAGGAAATTGAGCGGTCGCAGCAGCTGCAAAAGGAGCTTATCGCCAGCATTTCCCACGATTTACGAACCCCCCTTACCATAATAAAGGGCTATGCGGAAAGCATAAAGGACATTACAGGGGATAACCCCGAGGTGAGAAATCAACAGCTTACCACCATCATTGACGAGACGGACAGGCTGTCCAGTATGGTAGGCTCGGTTTTGGAATATGCCAAGCTAAACCAAGGGGCATATAAATTAAACATAGTGCAGTTTGACATAGCGGATATGTGCAACGATGTGGTGGATATCTATTCTCACAAGGCAAAAAATGAGAACAAGACCATCTGTTACAACGGCCCCGAAAGTGCGTATGTATTTGCGGACGCACAGATGATGGAGCGAGTTATCCACAACTTTGTGTCCAATGCCTTGGTGCACACGGCGGAAAACACCAATGTGAGCATAAACCTTGCAATTCTCGAGGATGGGAAAATCAAGGTGAGCGTCAAGGATTCGGGCGAGGGCATAAAGCCGGAGGACATTGACCATCTGTTTGACAGGTACTATCGTGCGAGAAAAGACTCGGGCAAAACAGGCACAGGGCTAGGGCTTGCCATAGTAAAGGCGATACTGGAAAACCATAACTTCCAATACGGGGTAAATTCACAGGTAGGGCTTGGCAGCGAGTTCTGGTTTATAATGTAAGAGCCGAAATAAAAACCATATTGTTAGCAATGTTTAAAGCAGAATTTGCCATTGAATAACAGCGGATAGATAAAAACGCAGGGACGAAAAAACCGTCTCTGCGTTTTGTTGTGGTAAAAAAATTTAGCCTAGGATGATTTTATCGGGGTCAGCGGTGCGGATAACTACACTTTCAATCAAAAAGTTGTCCACATTTTCTATGAAAATTTTGTTTTCAAACATATAATCCACTATGTCCAAAAGGTATTTTGGGGTTAACATATATTGATTAAAATGTACATAAATATCGTCAACTATAGGCTCGTTTGGGGTTTGTGGCTGGGTTTCCGGCTCCTTTTGCTCATAGCTATAGCGGTTGTAGTCAAAGTAAATTCTGGGTTTTTCTCCACGGTAGTAGAAATCCATTTCAATTTCGCCCTCCTTTAGTGAAGGGTCTTTTTCCACCGTGGCAGAGCCGTGTTCGTAATAGTAGTTGCCGGGGTAAAGGCGAACGCAGTAGGAGGCATCTTGGTGGTGTTCGCTGATTTGCAAAATTTCAGTGGACGGATAGGTGACTTTTTCAGTGGTGTCGGACAGTAAATCCTCACGGTAGGACATACCGGAAAACTCTGCTATCTCAAAAAACATAACGCCCGAGCCGATACCGATTAAAATAGAGCCAACCAAAAGGGAAATCAATAATTTCTTCATAGCTATTTACCTCTTTTACAAAAGCATAGTATGGCTAAAATCGCCACAACCGTTGTTAATATATAAAATATTTTACGCATTTTTCTTTTTACCTCCAAAAATTATGTCACTGAGCCAAGCCACAAAGGTGATACCCATAAGGCAAAACCCCAAACCGATAAGGCACAGCCCCCAAAAACCTATGCCCTTGACGGCGATGAGGATAAAGGCAAGAACGGTGCAGACGATTGCCGCAATTGTCAAAAATGCAAAGGGCAGCCATACGGTTAAAAACAGGAAAAACTTCAATACATTTACTACAAGGGTGATGACAAAATCTCCGCCTGAGGGTTTTTCATTGCCATAATCTTCATATTGTCCTTGGGAATAGCCGCCATTATTGCGGCGAGTGGCGTGGTAGGGCACATCTTGAACAGGTGGCGTGGTTTCTTCAAAGCTTTGGGTATTCTCTTGGGTAAAGCCCTCCACCGTGGTTTGCTCCTCTTCGCTGAGAGCTGCGTCTATATTAGAATTTTCCATAGTATTCTCCTTAGTTACCACCTGGGGTGGCTGTGCTGTGGCATAGTTATTGGACTTTTTGTACCCTTTTGCTTTGGGGGCACGAGGGGGCTTTGGTGGGCGTTGAGTACGTTGAGCACGCTGAACCGGGGCATCGGAGGCTCTTTCCAAAATGCGGATTTTAATAAAGCTATAGAGCACCAAAAAGCTTAAAAACAGCTGGGCAAGCTCTATAATAAGCCCAAAAACACTGATGATAGGCTGTGAAATGCCGGATGGGAAAGCATAGAAAATATTTGCAAACGCATTATGGAACAAATCGAAAGGTACCCCAATGAGAAAGATGGCAAAGAGCACCATCACAAACTCCACGGCAATTCTCGCCATATCCGACGGCTGACAGTTGAGCAGCTTTTCGGTGGTTTGGTTGATAAAACCAATGACAACTTTTAAGTAATATTCAATGCTTTTGTTTTTAGTGGCGGAGCTGTCAATGTGGTATGCCTCCAAAATTTCATCTGCAAGAGCGTCCACATCTCCGAAATCTTCAATTGCCTGTGCTTCGGTTTTGCCGTCCTGCATCCTAAATTCTATGTGAGCAACATATTCGTCTACTATGTCCTTTCGCTCCATTTCATTTAGAACCGCAAGCCTTTCGTTAAGCTCGTTAAAAAATTCATTTCTGGTCATTGTTGTGTCTCTCCTTTATAAATTTGTCGATTGTTTGGGAAAATTCCATCCACTCGTCCACAAGAATGTTCAAATAAACCTTGCCCGCTCGGGTGGTTTTATAGTATTTTCTTGCAGGGCCTTCGGCGGATTGTTCAAGATATGTCTCGCAATAATTTTCATTGGTAAGCCGTTTCAGCAGCGGATAAATTGTGCCCTCGTTTACGTCCACAATCTTGCTGACCTCGCTGACAAGCTGATATCCGTATTTGTCCTCTTCGCTTATAACTAGCAGCACGATAAGGTCGAGAACTCCTTTTTTAAATTGAGTATTCATCAGTGAAAACCTCCCTTGTGACTACTATATTATCACCACTACTATGTATTGTCAAGTACTAAATTAAAATTAGAACAAAATATATTACAGTAGTAATAAAAATACACTACTAAAACTTTGCAATTTACTTATTTATATGGTACAATAAAACATAATACTTATAAACAGAATATTACATATAAAAGGACGGTATTAGGGGGGTATATTATGTCAAATATATTTATAGGGCAGCTTTTCATACTTGTTAATTTTAATTTTACAATAAATGGTCATATTTTTGATTGTGCACCCAATTTTGTGGGGTGGTATTTTATATATAAGGGCATTGGGGAAATATATAGCTTCAGTACGGAAAATTTTTCCAAGGCAAAAAACCAGTCCCTTGTGCTTTGTGCTATCGAGCTGACACGGTTTTTGGGGCTGCTTTTTGCAGGCTACGGTGCAAGGGGCTTAGTAAATAACATATTTGCCTGCCTTATTGCGGCACTGGAGCTTGGGGTGTTATACTATATAATACAGGGGCTGTTTATCGTCCAAGCGGTTAAAAACAAGTATCTTTACGCCGATAGGCTTATGAAAATTTGGAAGAGCCGAGGGGTGATTTGCGTGGTGTATCTGGCGGTGAGCATACTATCCTTGAACACTGCCGCCGTCATCTGTGCCATTATAAGTCTTGTGGTGTCGGTGAATTTTTTAATGGTTTTTTACAAGGCGAAAGAGGAATACAACGCTGTATAAGAGGGTCATAATGAGAAAAAAAGTAGTACTGAACAACGGTGATATCGCCGTAATAACTCCGGCCAGCGTGGAAAGTGCGGGAGAGCTGGTGGGCTACATGAACCTTATCGGCGGCGAGAGCGACAATTTCATCTTTGGGCTAAATGACTTTAGGGTGTCGGTAGAGGAGGAGACAGAGCTGATATCCAACATGAAACCCACCTCCTTGACACAGATATTTATAGCCAAGGTGGATGGGGAGATAGTGTCCCAAGGGGAGCTAACCTTTTGTAACAGGGCACGAACCATGCACACCTGTTCTCTTGCCATCAGCGTGCGGCAGGACAAATGGGGGGTAGGCCTTGGCAGCAAGATGATGAAATATCTTATCGACTATGTAAAATCAAAACGGTTTGTGAAGATAATTTTTTTAGAGGTCAGGGCGGACAACTGGCAGGCGATAGGGCTGTATGAAAAATATGGGTTTATCCCCACAGGCCGAAAGGAAAACAATCTGCGTGTAGAGGGCGAATTTTTTGACACCACCCTTATGCAGCTATATCTGTAGCAAAAAAACAATTATTGTGGCGGAAAAGCATCTATGAGACTGAATTATTAAAAAGTTCAGTCTTTTATTTTGTTCCTTTAAATATA
This sequence comes from Oscillospiraceae bacterium, assembly GCA_036667055.1. GTDB lineage: Bacteria > Bacillota > Clostridia > Oscillospirales > Ruminococcaceae > RGIG3102. The sequence continues at coordinate 31,156 of JAVWUR010000009.1, read as the reverse complement.
CTTTTAAAAGCTATGCAATATCCCAGCGTGACAACGGTATGCGTCTTGCGAGGGGATGTAAAGAAGGGACAAAAGTAAAATGCTATATCCGATTTTTTTGTGTACACTATCTTCCCTTTCAACGGGGCTTGGGGGCGTGGCTATAGCCCTTTCCAAAAGGATAACGGACAGGACAATGTCTTTGTCACAGGGCTTTGCGGCAGGAGTTATGCTGGGGATATCGGTTTTCGATATGGTGCCCCATGCATACATAAACAGCCTTAAATATCTCACCACAGGTGAGGCGGCGGCAGGAATAGTGGGGCTGTTTATCTCGGGGTGGGTCATAGGCGCACTGCTAGGGCAGCTTGTGGTGCCACGGTATGGTGGGGAGAGCCAAAATCAGTTTACCGCAAAAAGAATGATGATGATAACTACAGCGGTAGTGGTGCTGCACAACCTACCCGAGGGTATGCTGACGATTTTTTCCGCCGCAAGTGACCGAGATTTTGGGCTTAGAATGGCACTCGCCATCGCACTGCACAATCTGCCCGAGGGCATGGCTATTGCAGCGCCGGTGCTCTACGTCACCGCCTCACGCCCAAGGGCAATATTTCAGAGCTTTATGGCAGGGATGGCAGAGCTTTTAGGGGGAATTATCACACTGCTATTATTTAAAGATTTTATACAAGAAAGCTTTATAAATGGGCTGCTGCCAATAATAGGAGGGATAATGTGCCAGACCTCAATATGTGAATTAATCCCAAGCGGAGCAAAAATATCCAGCCTAAAGTATACAATTTATGGTATAATTATAGGAATTGCAGTAATGTGTATTGGAATATTCATAATTTAATGGTAAAATAAAGATGTATATATTGCAATTGGGAGTTAATAGAATAAAAAACAGGAAACCGGAGGTTTGGAGTGAAAAGATTTATAGCTTTAATATTTATGGCGCTGACCCTTACTGCTTGCTCCAAAATGGGCAGCAAGAGCAATATAACAAGTCTGCTTGTAGCTCCAAAGCTCTCACAGGCAGAAAATGACATTGTAAAGGTCATCAGCACATACCTTGGGGAAAATGTGGTACTAAAATATTCAACTACTATGGGCTACTCAGCGCCGGTGCAGATTACCGACATAGATGACGATGGGGACAAAGAGGCTATTGTAATCTATTACGCCCCCAATAAAGGCACTAACATTCGTATAGCCTTGCTTGAAAATGTGGAGGATAAATGGTCGATTTTGATTGACAAGGAGGGGCTTGGCAGTGATATTTTCTACTTTAAAATTGTGAAGATGTCCAATTCCAATGCAAAACAGGTACTGGTGGGATATTCTACCCCTAATATAGGAGATAAATTTTTAGGGGTGTATTTTTTAGATGGCAAGACAAGAAGCGATGACTACAATGAGCGGTGCGAAAATATTGCCGTGGGAGATTTGACGTCAGACGGCTTCGATGACATAATCATGACAACTAAAACTCCGGACAAGCGTGTGAGAATACAGGTGCTGAGCCTAAACAAGGAAAATGCCCTCACAGTGGTTGGCTCCCACTACTTAAAGACGGTAGATGTGGAGATAACGCAGCTAAAGGTTGCGGAATATAATGGCAAAGAAAAGGCGCTTTATATAGACTATAAAGACCAATATAAAAAGATGTACACCGAGGCAGGGGTGTTTAGAGATGCCAATATGCAGAGAATTTTGCCGGGGGCAAGCATCCAAAGGCTGTGGGAATATTCCTTTAATTTGAACAGCACCGACATCGACCGAGATGGAAAAATTGAGATACCCACCGTCATTCATGATGAGACGCAGGACGAGCTGCCTACCTTAAAATTTGTTGAGTGGGCAGATTACAGCGGTAGCGAACCAGTGCGAAAATATTGGGGGATATGCGACACTCAAACAGGGCTATTCACGGCGATACCAGACGAGTGGCAGGGACTGGTAGGGGTGAACACCTATCAAAATGGCAAGGGCTGGTATGTGACAAGAATAGAGGACGGAGCGGCGCTGGTAAAGATTAAGCAGGTGCAGCTTGGAGATATGCCGGAGATAAATGACAATGAGCCGCTGACGGTGAGGATAGGGACAAGACGTTGGCAGGTAGAGTTTAACGATGATGTTTCACAGCTACAAAGAAACTATATTATTAACAGTATGGTCACAGTAGATTGATGTTACAGCATTGGCAGGAAAGGGTGTTATTATGGCAAAGATACTTGTAGTGGAAGACGAAAATAATATAGGGGAAATAATTGAGATAAATTTAAAATTGGCACAGCATGATGTCATTCGGGTGGCGTCGGCGGAGGACGCTCAAAAGGTGATAAACGCCAAGGGACAATACTTTGACATGGCGCTTTTGGATATTATGCTGCCGGGAATGAATGGCATTTCACTGTGTGAATACATACGGCGGCGAGATGATAAGATAGGCATTATAATGCTGTCGGCAAAGAGCCAAGAGCAGGATAAGGTTATGTCATTGTCCGTTGGTGCGGATGATTATGTGACAAAGCCCTTTGGCGTGCAGGAGCTATTAGCTCGGGTGACGGCACTTTTGCGCAGACTGAAAAAGGAAATTAAAACTCCCGCCAGTGAAGATGCGCTTCAATCCGGCCCCTTTATTTTGGATTTAAAAAGCAGGATGCTCTATAAAAATGAGCAGATGATTGACCTCACCAGTGTGGAATTCAGCATTATGGAGCTGTTTTTCAAAAACGAGGGCACAGCCTTGGTGCGGGAAAAAATTCTTGAAGGGGTATGGGGGGAAAACTACTTTGGAGATGTGAAGATAGTGGATGTGAACATTCGCCGTCTGCGCATGAAAATTGAGGAAGATGCCTCGGCACCTCAATATATAGTTACGGTTTGGGGCTATGGCTACCGCTGGACAGTTTGATGTAGGGGAAAGGTATTGATGCCCATAGGCTTTGTTTAGGGCTAGGGCTACCGCTAGACAGTTTAATGCAGGGGAAAAGGTATTTGCAACCAGTATGTTTTTTGGGGACAGATACCTCCCAGTTGACGTGTGGGTAAAATTGGAAAAGCAGGGTGAGTATGAACAGTATCACAAAAAGATGGATAAAAGGCAGCTTGCTAATAACTATAGTGCTCTTGGCGTTAGCTGAGGGCTTTATAGTGTTTTTTATGCGCAACTCCTACTATACCGCAGCCACTACTGCCATGGTAAACCGCATAAATACCGTCATGGGAACACTGGCGGCATCGGACAAGCTGCCAAACAAGGAGAAGGAGCAACTGCTTTTTCGTATGACGGAGGAATTTAGCGAAAAGGACAAGTTTGAATTTATGCTATTGGGGATTGACGGCACTGTGCTTGCAACCTCATCGGGCTTTCGCCCCACCAGCGATAAACATGTGGAGGATTTGGCACTGTGCCAACAGGCATCCGATGGTTTTTATGCAGGGAGCTATATAACTCAAATGGATGAAAAGGTGCTTAGCGTTACGGCGCTGCTGCCGCAGCCGGCAAAGACGGTAACGGCGGTGAGGATAATCACCTCCATGACAAGGGTGGACAACGAGCTGTACATTATATTCGCATTTTCAGCCCTTGCGGTTCTGTCAATAATTGCTTTCAGCATAATTTCGGGGCTGTATTTTATCCGCAGTATAGTGCGCCCAATACAGAGTATAAAGGCTACAGCAGGCAAGATATCAAAGGGCGAATTTGACGTGCGCATTGAAAATCGTTACAATGATGAAATTGGAGAGCTGTGCAGTGCCATAAATGATATGGCGCAGGAGCTAGGTCACAGTGACGATGAAAAAAACGAGTTTATATCAAGCATTTCTCATGAGCTGCGAACTCCTCTTACCGCAATAAAGGGGTGGGCGGAAACCATGGACAGCACCGATGATTTGCAAACAATACACAGAGGAACACGAGTTATACGTTCCGAGACGGAGCGGCTGTACACCATGGTGGAAAACCTGTTGGACTTTTCACGCTTGCAGCAGGCGCCTATAGTTTTAACGAAAGAAAAGCTTGACCTTGTGGCGGAGGTGAGTGACGTTGTTTTGATGTTTGCCCCTCGTGCAAAGCAGGCGCAGCTAGAGCTGGTATTTGAGGAGCCGGAGATTATTATTCCGGTTTTAGCGGATAAAAATAGAGTGCGTCAGGTGTTTGTAAATCTTTTGGATAACGCCTTAAAATATTCACAAAGTGGTGGTAAAATAGAAATAAATATGCGAATGGACGCCAAAAAGGCAAAGGTTGCAGTGGAGGTGAAGGACTACGGACGTGGTATACACCCGGAGGATATCGACAAGGTAAAGCAGAAATTTTACAAGGGTAAAAATGCAAAGCGAGGCAGCGGCATAGGTCTTGCACTGGTGACGGAAATTGTCAAAGCACATGGCGGAGAGTTTGTGATAGACAGTGAATATAAAAAATATACAAGTATGTGCGTAAGCTTTAACACTATACGCACGCTGAAAGGAAAGTAGATGGCAAATTTTAAAACAAGCATAGGGGGACAGGCTCTAATTGAGGGCATAATGATGAAAGGCCCCTTTAAAACCTCCATAGCAGTGAGATGTCCCGATGGAACAATTGATGTAAAGGTTGAGGACACAAAGCCTAACAGGTTTAAAAATATTCCGATAGTGCGTGGGGTAGCTGGCTTTTTCGACAGCTTGACCACCGGCTATAAAAGCCTTATGCACTCGGCAAATGTAGCCATGATAGATGAAGAACCCTCCAAGTTTGAAAACTGGCTGGAGGAAAAATTAGGCAAAAAAAGCGGAGACTTTATCGCCTATGCAGCAGGGGTCATGGGGGCGGGGCTGTCACTGGTGCTGTTTATGGTATTGCCAACTATGATAACGGGGTTTATCGCAAGATTTATAGAGCTAGGTGCATTTAAAGCGGCGGTTGAGGGCGTTTTAAAGCTCACCATATTTTTGACATACCTGTTTTTAGTCTCACGGTTAGAGGATATAAAGCGGGTGTTTTCCTACCATGGTGCCGAGCATAAAACCATCGCTTGCTTTGAAGCCGGCGAGGAATTAACGGTGGAAAATGTTCGAAAATTCCGCCGTTTTCACCCACGGTGCGGCACCAGCTTTTTGCTTATAATTTTAGTGGTGAGCATAATAATATTCTCCTTTGTGCCATGGCACACCACCTTTGGCAGAGTGGTGTTAAAATTATTGTGCCTGCCATTGGTGGTGGGGGCGTCCTACGAGATACTAAAGCTCACAGGCAGATACGATAATTTTGTCACAAGAGCAGTGGCGGCGCCGGGGATGTGGTTTCAGCATCTTACCACCAACGAGCCGGACGACAGCATGATTGAAGTGGCAATCAAAGCCACCAAGGAGGTCATACCTACTTTGAGGGATGAGGCAAAATGGTAGCTGTTTCAAAAGCTTTTACAGATGTGGGGCGGCTGTTAGAGGACAATCAAAACGCCGACCAAGCCTTGGAAACAAAATTGCTGTTTCAATTTGTCACAGGGAAAAAGGCGGTGGAAATTGGCAGCGGTGGGATTTCACAAGAGGAATATGAGACGCTGGTTCAATTGGCACAGCGGCGTAAAGAGGGCTACCCTTTACAGTACATATTGGGAAAATGGCAGTTTTTCGATCTGGAGCTGGAGGTGGGCGAGGGGGTTTTAATACCCCGAAACGACACAGAATCCGTGTGCGAGAGGGCGTTTAAGGTGATAGAACAGCTGGACAGTCCCAACGTGCTGGATTTGTGCTCGGGCAGCGGCGCAATAGCCCTTGCAATAAAAAAATATTGCCCTAAAGCAACGGTGCTGGCACTGGAAAAGTCTCCCGTTGCATATGAATATCTCAAACGCAATATAGCCAGCACCGGCTTGATGGTTTTGCCCATAAAAGCCGACGTATTTTTATTTGATGAAAATATTGAGGAGGAATCCTTTGACGTTATAATTGCAAACCCTCCTTACGTCAGCGAAAAGCTTAGGGGCACAATGCAAAAAGAGGTCACCTATGAGCCGGAGATGGCGCTTTTTGCCGCCGACCACGGGCTGAGATTTTATAAATTTATAGCAGAAAATTATCGTGACTGTTTAAAGGACAAGGGATATTTGATATTTGAGTATGGATTTGACCAACAGAAATGGGTGCGGCAGATTTTGCAGGATGAGGGCTACGGCATAATATCAGAGTTTGAGGATTTATCGGGCAATCCTCGTGGGGTCATAGCACAAAAATAGAAAAACTACCAATAAAGATAAATAAATGTTGCACAATATAACAATATGTGTTAATATGTTATTAACAACTGTCAGTTGTTAAATTAACTAAATAAATGACTAAATTTATATATATAAGGAGAAAAAACTATGGCAGCTCAATCACAAGAAAAGCAACCATGCAAAAAGTTGGAAAAACAGGGTGACAAGCAAAAGGCACTGGAAACGGCACTTTTAAACATAGAAAAACAGTTTGGCAAGGGTGCAATTATGCGTCTTGGAGAAAATGTCACAATGAATGTGGACAAAATTTCCACCGGCTCGCTGTCCTTGGACGTGGCGCTGGGAATAGGTGGGCTGCCACGGGGCAGAGTTGTGGAGATATATGGGCCGGAGAGCAGCGGTAAAACCACATTGGCACTTCACGTTGTGGCAGAGGCGCAAAAAACAGGGGGCACTGCGGCATTTATCGACGTAGAGCACGCCCTTGACCCAATCTATGCGGCGGCAGTTGGGGTGGACATTGATGCACTTTTGGTGTCACAGCCCGATACAGGGGAGCAGGCAATGGAAATTTGCGAGGCGCTTGTGCGCTCCGGCGCTGTGGATATTGTGGTTGTGGACTCCGTTGCGGCGATGGTGACAAAGGCGGAAATTGAGGGCGATATGGGGGACAGCCATGTCGGTTTGCAGGCAAGGCTTATGAGCCAAGCGCTAAGAAAATTGACAAGCTCTATAGGCAAAACCAATACTATAGTTATATTTATAAACCAGTTAAGAGAAAAAGTCGGCGTGACATATGGCAACCCAGAGGTCACTCCCGGTGGACGTGCGCTCAAATATTATGCATCGGTGCGTATTGATGTGAGAAGAATAGAGTCCCTTAAAAACGGAACAGAATTTATCGGCAACCGCACAAGAGCAAAGGTTGTAAAAAACAAGGTTGCACCTCCCTTTAAAGAGGCAGAATTTGACATTATGTTTGGCGAGGGCATCTCCAAGGTAGGGGAAATTTTGGACATCGGCGTAAAGATGAATATTATCCAAAAGGGCGGCTCTTGGTTTAGCTATGGCGAGACAAGGCTAGGGCAGGGCAGAGATAATGTGAAGGAATACTTTAAGCAAAACCCCGAGCTTGCAAAGGAGATAGAGGACAAGGTTTTCTCCCAGCTTGCCGAGGAGAGCAAAAAGCCACTAAGCAAGGCGGCAGCGGCGGCATTAGCAGCAAAAACCGGAAAATCCACCACCACAGATGACAGTGTACAGGCTACAGACGAGGATCCAACCTCAGCGCCTGTGGCAAAAGCACCCACAAAAAAGCGCAATGCCAACATAGATATAGATGTTGAATAGTGTAGAAATAACAGATATCACACGGACAAAAAAAGGGTACAATGCCTTGTTTTCCCAAGGAGAGTTTTTGTTTTCGGTGGATGATATGCTGTTGGCACAGCAAAAAATAAAGATAGGCTCTTGCTTTTCTCAGCAAGAGCTGACTTTCATTTTAGAAAAAAGCGAGACGAGCAGGGCGGTGCAAAAGGCATACAACCTTTTGTCCTTTCGCCCTCACAGCCAAAAAGAATTGTCCGACAAGCTGACGAAAACCTTCGACCGTGAAACCAGCCAAAAGGCGGTGGAAAAGATGGTGGAGCTAGGGCTTGTGAACGATGAAGAATACTGTACCGCAAAGGCGGAATACCTTATCGACATCAAAAAGACCTCCCTTGCTCACACACGGCTGAAGCTTTTGAGCTTGGGGATAGACAAGAATATAATAGAAGATTGCTTGCAGTTCTATGACAGGCAGACACAAGAGGAAAGCTTGGATAGGCTGCTGCAAACAAAGTATCAAAGCAAGCTGTCAAACCCCGACAAGGTAATTCAAAGCCTAATGAGAAAGGGCTTTGGATATTCGGAAATCAAGGCGGCTTTAAACCGATTGGAAATTGAAACAGAGGAAGATTTTTAAATGCTTATTACATTGATATCATTGGGATGCCCCAAAAACCAAGTGGATGCAGACATAATAGCCCACACCCTTTTAAAGGCAGGGCACGAGACTACCGCCGATATGACAAAGGCGGATGTGTGCATAATAAACACCTGCGGCTTTATAACCTCCGCAAAGGAGGAGGCGATTGAAAATATCTTCAACGCCGTGGACGCTCGCTTGGAAAACCCAAAATTAAAGATAATTGTCACAGGGTGCCTTGCTCAAAGATACAAGGAGGAAATATTGTCCGATATGCCCGAGGTTAACGCCGTTGTGGGCATTGGCTCCAACAGTGAGCTTTTGCAGGTGATAGATGAGGTGGTGAAAGGCTCAAGGGTCTGTCGTTGCGGCACAAACACCAACCTTGATATAACCGCAAAGCGGATAATTTCCACCCCCTCCCACTATGCGTATCTAAAGATTGCCGAGGGCTGCTCCAACTGCTGTCACTACTGTGCAATTCCGCTCATAAGAGGGCCTCACCGCTCACGAGCCATTGAAAGCTGTCTTGAAGAAGCGGCGTGGCTGGCAAGCGAAGGGGTAAAGGAAATTATCGTTGTGGCACAGGATATCACCGCTTACGGCGAGGATTTGTATGGCAAATCACGGCTGGCAGAGCTGGTGGAGGGCATATCAAAAATAGATAGCATACAGTGGATACGCCTTATGTACGCTTACCCCGAACGCCTAGGGGACGATGTTGTGTCACTTATAGCAACCAATAAAAAGGTTGTGCCCTACATCGACCTGCCAATACAGCACATCAATGACAGGGTGTTAAAATCTATGAACCGCAAGGGCGGCAAGGATATAATTTTGGACGCTGTGGCACGGCTTAGAAAGGCAGTGCCAAACATTGTTATTCGCACCACGCTGATAACAGGCTACCCCGGCGAAACTCAGGAGGAATACGAGCAGCTGTACAGCTTTGTAAAGAGCGCACGGTTTGAGCGTCTGGGCTGCTTTGCCTACTCCGAGGAGGAGGGCACAGTGGCGGCGAAGATGGAAAATCAAATCCCTATGGAGGTTCGTACACAGCGTGCCGAGGAGATAATGCAGCTTCAAACGGAGATTATGGCACAAAAACAGGAGGAGCTAGTGGGTAGAACTCTTGAAATAATCTGTGATGAATATGACAGCGAAAACCATCTGTTCATCTGCCGCAGTGTGTATGATGCACCGGAAATTGACGGTGAGGTATACCTTTCGGGGGATGAGAATATCGAAATCGGTGACATTGCCACAGCGCAGATAAAGAGCAGTGACATCTACGATTTATACGCAGAACTAGTGTAATAATTGGTGGGGGACAGCAGGTCAGATGATTTTTGAGACGGCTGTCTGCCCCACAAGATAAAAGGAGAATGTTATGAATTTACCTAACAAGCTTACCATGCTGCGGTTTTTGTTGGTGCCGGTGTTTATGTTTTTCACCTATACCACAAGCGAATACAGCTTTTTGATAGCACTTATAGTCTTTGCAGCTGCCTCCTTTACGGACTTTTTGGACGGCAGTATCGCAAGAAAAAACAATATGGTCACGGATTTTGGAAAGTTTATGGATCCACTGGCGGATAAATTGCTCACCACCGTGGCATTTATCTACCTTGTAAAGTATGGGCTGTGCCACGAAATTGTGCTGTGCATTGTGCTGGCAAGAGAGTTTGCCGTCAGCGGAATAAGAATGATTGCCGCCACCTCCCAAGGGGGAGGAAAGGTCATCGCCGCCTCCATCTGGGGCAAGGCGAAAACAGTGCTACAGATGTTTGCGGTTATGTTTGGGCTTTTGGCACTGGCACTTTTGCAGATGGGTGTAGTGGGACAGGCAACATATGTGACTCTTAGAACAATAACCAATTTTTCAATGTGGATTATGGCACTTGTGACGGCAGTGTCGGGCTTGCAGTACATCCTACCTAACATTGACCTTATCAAAAACGCAAAATAGCAACTATAGTGTAATTTTGCTCAAAACCCTTGTAGGGTACGGTCTTGACCATTCCGAAAAGCACCATTCACGGCTTTTTAAATAAGGGCGGCAGTTGCTATTGACAAACCTTGTCAATGCTGTTATCATATGATAAATAAAATAAAACAAATGCGTTATCATCAAGACCAGTAGCTACTTTTAAAACCTTTACAGAGAATGGGTGTAACCTGCTGAAAGCACCCAAAGGCACAGAAGAAGTGAATGCACTTGACAGCAGATGTGGCAAAATCCTTGAAAAAGGAGAGTAGCGGCATCCGTGTTTCTCACGTTACAGAGAAATATGAGTTATAAACCGAAGTGGAACCGTGATAAAATATCGCCTTCGTCTGTATAGTACAGATGGGGGCGTTTTGCTTTTGTTTTTAAAATAATATATAGCTAAAGAAAGGGAATTTACTATGGAACATATGAAGGTGTTTAACACACTCACTAGAAAAAAGGAAGAATTTATACCGATAAAAGAGGGAGAATATAAAATTTACGTTTGCGGCCCTACCGTTTACAACTACATTCACATCGGCAACGCACGTCCGGCGGTAATTTTTGACACGCTCCGCAGATATCTTGAATACCGTGGCAACACGGTGCGGTATGTGTCCAACATCACGGATATTGACGATAAAATCATCAAAAAGGCGAATGAAGAAGGGGTCAGCTTTGACACGGTGGCGAGAAAATACGAGAGTGAATACTACACCGACCTTGATGGGATGAATGTAAAACCGGCGGATGCACGTCCGAGAGTTTCCGACACCATACCTGAAATTATCGACATAACCCAAACACTTATGGACAAGGGTCACGCCTACAAAACTGAAAATGGGGACGTGTATTTCCGTGTGCACAGCTTTGCAGAATACGGGAAATTGAGCCATCAGCCCTTGGAGGATTTGGAGAGCGGTGCCAGAATAGCAATGGGGGAAATCAAGGAAAGCCCTGTGGATTTTGCCCTGTGGAAAGCCTCAAAGCCGGGAGAGCCACAGTGGGCATCACCCTTTTCAGCAGGCAGACCGGGCTGGCACATCGAGTGCTCGGCTATGAGCAAAAAGCATTTAGGGGAAACCATCGACCTTCACTGCGGTGGGGAAGATTTGATTTTCCCTCACCACGAAAACGAGATTGCACAGAGCGAGTGTGCCAGCGATAAAATCTTTGCACACTACTGGATGCACAACGCTTTTCTAAATGTGGACAATCAAAAGATGTCAAAGAGCCTTAACAACTTTTTCACCGTCCGTGACATCTCCAAGGAGTATGGCTACGAGGTCATTCGCTACTTTCTGTTGACGGCACACTACCGCTCACCGCTGAACTTCACACGGGAAATTATCGCCCAGTGCAAATCTAGCCTAGAGAGAATTTACACCGCAAGAGAGCAGCTTGACTTTTTGATGGCAAACACAACAGGGACACAGGACACGATAAAAGCGGCGGCAGACAAGGCAAAGGCAGATTTTATATCGGTGATGAATGATGATTTAAACACCGCCGATGGCTTGTCCAAGATTTTTGAGCTGGTCACTGCTATTAACACAACAGGGACGCTGCAAACAAAGCAGGCATTGGAGTACGCAGCGACGATGTTTGACGAGCTGTGCGGCGTGCTGGGGATATTATACAATCGCAAAACCGATGAAATTCCACAGCAGGTAAAAGACCTTGTAGCGGAAAGAAGCGAGGTTCGTCAAGCTAAAAACTGGAAACGAGCCGACGAAATCCGTGACGAGTTAGCCGCCTTAGGGTACGAGGTAAAGGACACCCCACAAGGCCCGCAGATATTAAACAAGTAGGGCACAAAATCGGTTTTCTGCAAAAAAACAGATAGCTTTGTGCAGCACTAAATAAACTAGAATTGATAGCGTATGACAGATTTTTGCCATACGCTATTTTTTTGTGCTCTATAATAAATGTGCTCTAAAATAAATGTTGGGGGCGTGCCAATAAAAGAATTTTTTTTTAAAAACACTTGCAATTTGTATTTTATGGTGTATTATGTAACTACGCAACTGTACTAACCGTACTAATACGGATGTAGCGAAATATATTATTAAAACCGGAGGTGACAAAGCAAATGTTTATGCTTGATTTAAAAAGCAGAGTGCCGATTTACGAGCAGCTTAAAAGCAAAACACTGGAGCTGATAATGGCAGGAGTGCTGGCAACGGACGATAAAATGCCATCGGTGAGAACCTTGGCACGAGATTTAGGGGTCAACCCCAACACCATACAAAAGGCATATCAAGATATGGAAAAGGACGGAATAATATATTCTGTCACAGGCAAGGGCAGCTTTGTAGCGGCAAAGCCACAAGACAATGACGTTGCGGTGAACGCCGCCGCCGAAAAGCTTTTTAAAGCCGTGTACGAGGCAAGGCTCTATGGAGTAGAGCGAGAAACGGCAATGGAAGTAGTGAATAAAGCGTACGAAAAGGAGTGACAGCAATGATTGAAGCTAAAGAATTTTCTAAAAAATTTGAGGATTATATGGCGGTGGACAGCTTAAGTATGACCTTTGAAAAGGGGCATATATATGGGCTTGTGGGCACCAACGGCAGTGGAAAAAGTACATTTTTGCGGAGCATATGCGGAGTATACAAGCCCTACTGTGGACAGATAGAGATAGACGGCAATGGGGTGTATGACAGCGTTGAGGCAAAGCAAAGGGTGTTTTTCGTAAATGATGAAAGCTACTTTTTGCCGAATGTATCGGTGGACGATATGGCACAGTTTTACAAAGGGTTTTACCCCAACTGGTCACAGACAAAGTATGAAAAGCTCACACAGCGTTTCCCTATCGACAGCAAAAAAAAGATAAAAACCTTTTCCAAAGGAATGAAACGCCAAGCGGCTATAATCTTGGCACTGTCCTGCCAAACGGAATATCTTTTGCTAGACGAAGCCTTTGACGGGCTTGACCCTGTTATTCGTGTGGCGGCAAGAAAGCTTATCGCCGACGAGGTGGCAGAAAGGGACATAGGGGTGGTGATTGCCAGCCACAACCTGCGAGAGCTGGAGGATTTTTGTGACACGGTGGCAATACTCCACAAGGGCAGGCTGGTAACACAGCAAAATGTGGAGGAAATTTCCAAAAACTTTTGCAAGGTGCAAGCGGCATTTAAACCGCCCATAGACATAGCACGGATAGTGGGGGAAAAGCTATTGTCGGTAAAGCAAAACGGCAGCATTGTAAACATCATTGCCGCTTGTGGACAAAAAGAGATGGAGGACATTATAAACCCACTTAGTCCGGTGCTGTCCGAGTACATTCCCCTCACCTTAGAGGAAGTATTTATTTATGAGATGGAGGCGGTTGGATATGACTACAACAACATTATATTCTAATAAAAATTTGTTTTGGACGGCGTACAAAAACGCAGTAAAAAGCATAAAGAACATAGGCATTTTCTACTTTGCGGTATCCTTTATATCCTTTCCGCTAATGTATTTTATGCAGGTTTTGCAGGACAGGGCACAGGCAGAAGCACTGACCTTTGCAGGGGAAGGGGTAAAGTATTCCTACCGCTTGTGTGGCAGTGCAGAAATTTACCCTGCCGTTTCGGCGATTGCATACTTTGCTATACTAGTGCTGATGACGGTTTTTGCCGGAGTTATGGTGAACAGCTTTATGCACAACAAAAAGGCAGTGGACGTGTTTCACGCACTGCCCATCAAGCGTGTACAGCTAATGTGTGCCAACTTTTTGGCGGTGCTCACGGTGGTTTTGGTGCCAATGTTGTGCTGCTATTCACTGGTGGCACTGGGGAATTTATTTGTGCAAACGGCTACAACCCTTGAGATAATTTTAGAGGTTTTGCGGCTGATACCACTTATTTTAACCATGCTCTCCATAACATTTTTATGCTGTGCTGCCTGCTGTGCCGCCTTTGACAGCGGAGTGTTTGCACTTGCCCTTGGGGTTATAGTGCCCTGCTTTGCTATGCTGAAAATGCTCACCTTCGATGCTATGCTTTTGGGCTACACCAGCGGCACAACTATGATTAGCTCATTAAAATTTTCTCCTATAGCAATGTTTTACAGCACAATGCTCCCAAGCCTTGACGATAAAATATTTGCTCTAACCCCCACAATTTATATAGGCTATCTTGCTTTTGCAGCGGTGGTGCTGGCACTGGCGTGTCTTGTTTATAAAAACCGCAAAAGCGAACTGGCACAAAGCTTTAACACAAGCGGAATTATCTATCAGGTGGTGATAATCGCCGCAAGCTTTGGTATGGCGGTGATACTTTCTATCGCCACAAGATATTTAGGGACATATGAAGTGCGGACAACACAGGGCGATTGGATGATAATGGTTTTGAGTGCTGTGTACGGCGGATTGTTGTATCTTGCAATCAACAGCATACTCACTCACAGCTTTAAACAGACGAAAAAAAGCCTGATAACCTTGGCTGTCTGCGTGGCATCTCCGCTTATCTTTTGGGGGGCGTTGATTTTCACCGGTTGGTTTGGGTACGAAACCTACCTTCCAAAAGCCACAGAGGTGGAAAATGTCACGGTGGGATATGTGGGCACATATGGAAGGATTTATTACGGCATAGACGAAAAAAATAAACACCCACAGCCCCATTACACCACCACCCTCACCACGGCACAAGGGGTGGAAAAGGTGCAGGAAATTCACAAATCTATAATTGGGGATTTACAAGGGGACAGAATAAGTGATGGTGCAACTACAGTTTACAACAATTGCCACATCTTGTACAAGCTGAAAAACGGCAAGGAGGTGGAAAGATATTACCACGGGCAAGTTAATATTGACACGTTAAATAAAATAACCCTGCTGGAGGAGGAGCCGGAGTTTAAGTCACAACATTCTCCCTTTGCTTTATCACAGGCGAGCGATGTGAGAGGCTTTGAGATAGTGGATGGTCTGGGCAAAAACTACCAAATGCTGAACCTGACAAAGGCAGAAGTGGAGACGCTCTACACTGCTTTGCAAGAGGATGATAAGGCATTGAGCTTGAAGGATAAAACCAACACAAAGGGTATTTTGTTTAGCGAAGTATCGGTGCTGTATAAAAAGCTGGAAAACCGCGAGGCAAAATATCAAAATGTGGTGGTGCAGCTCACCGATAAATACCCCAACACCTTGGCGGCACTAAAGGCATTGGGACTAGAGGAATATGCCGCACGGCCGGACACACAAGAAACAAAGGCAACAGTGTATTTAATCGATTATTCTTACCACTATGAGATAGAAAATTTCAGTGCAACTAGCGGACTTAGCGATGGGGCAAAAAGATTTGCAGCGGATATTATAAGAGGTAGTGCCGAGCAGGGAGAGCTTATGGAAAGCTTTACAGGAGAAGAGCTGGCACAAATTTTGCCAAAGCTGCAAACCTATGTCTATTGCGGCGGCACATTCTCCCCACTACTCCTTGTAGTGCTCACTGATGAAGATGTGGCAATTCAAGGGGCAAACCCCGATGACTTGGAGGCTGGAATGTATATGATGAATTACAGCGATGCTCCACAGTTTGTAAAGGACGCCTTAAAAAATCAAATTGGAGAGGTTCCAAACGCCGGAATAAGCCTGTTTGAATAACCTGCTTACAAAAAAAATAATAGTTGACAATGTGGGCGGCTGTAAAGCTAGCCCACATTGTTGTAAAAGGGATAGGCGAGAAAATAGCTGTTGTGTTTTCTTTGGGTATGCTTTATAATAAAATAAATATAGGTGGTGAAGTTATGAAAACATACACGATAATCGGCGGTGTCAACGGCTGTGGAAAAAGCAGCTTGACCGGCTCACTGAAAATCGCTTTAAGGGATATGGGCATAATTATAGACCCCTACAAAATGGCGGCGGATATGGGCTGCGATAACTATGAAGCCGGCAAGCTGGCAATTGAAAGGATGGAGCAGTGCCTTGAAACGGGCGTTTGTTTTACCCAAGAGAGCACCCTTGCAGGGGGCTACACAAAAAAATTGGCAGCCAAAGCGGTGGAAAAAGGGTATTATGTGCGGCTGTATTATGTGGGGCTTGACACAAAAGAGGAATGTGTAAAACGCATTGCCCACCGTGTTGCAAACGGCGGTCACGCCATAGATACAAAGGATGTAGAACGCAGGTTTTTAGGGCGTTTCAAAGCATTGCAGGGGGTGCTTGCCTACTGTAATGAGGCGGTTTTTATGGACAACAGAAATGGCTTTGTGCCAGTGGGGGAATATCGAAACGGTGAGCTGATTGCTTTGACAAAATATCCGCCATTATGGTTGCAAGAAATGATGAAATATTTAGAGGAATAACACAAAAATACAGAGACGGATTTTCACATCTGTCTCTGTACTATTTTTATCTGTACTAATACGGGCACAAAGCCCGTGCATTTGCTTTTTTCATGGGCGAACCACAACGGCTGCCATAGACTGGTTTTAGTTTTTAATGCTCTTTTGCTTTGCTCTTTGAGAATGGTCAAGGATAGATTTTCTAATTCTCAAGGATTTTGGTGTAACCTCTACCAATTCATCGGGAGCTAAAAATTCTAGCGACTCTTCAAGGCTCATCTTCTTGAAAGGAACAAGACGCAGTGCATCGTCCGAGCCGGAAGCACGAGTGTTGGTGAGCTGCTTTTTCTTGCACACGTTAACCACAAGATCCTCGGATTTAGGGCTTACGCCCACAACCATACCAGCATATACTGCTTCGCCTGCACCGATAAAGAGCTGTCCTCTTTCCTGTGCATTGTACAAGCCGTAGATGATGGAGGTGCCTGTCTCAAAGCTTACAAGTGAACCTGTGGAACGCACCGGCAACACTCCTCTATGCTCTTGGTAGCCATCAAAAATTGTGCTCAAAACGCCGGCGCCCTTGGTGTCGGTCAAAAATTCACTGCGGTAGCCGAACAACCCTCTTGCAGGCATCTTGAATTCAATTCTCATACGAGAATCCCCTTGAGGTGCCATCTGTACAAGCTCTGCTTTTCTTGAGGAAAGCTTTTCGATAACACTGCCCTGAAATTCTGTAGGAACGTCAATAACAACGTGCTCAAAAGGCTCCATAAGCTTGCCGTTTTCTTCTCTTAGCAAAACTCTTGGAGGGGAAACTTGGAACTCATATCCCTCACGACGCATATTTTCAATAAGGATGGAAAGGTGCATTTCGCCTCTGCCCATAACTTGGAAACTCTCACTTGTGGTGGAGTCTTTAACACGCAGTGCAACGTCCTTCAAAAGCTCCTTGTACAAACGGTCACGAATTTGACGGCTGGTGACAAATTTGCCCTCCTTGCCTGCAAAGGGTGAATCGTTGACAGCAAAGGTCATTTCAACGGTAGGCTCGTCAATTGCCACGAAAGGCAGTGCCGCCACGTTGTTGGAGTCGCAGATGGTGTTGCCGATGGTAACGTCCTCAAGACCGGAAACTACCACGATATCTCCGGCACTTGCAGACTCAACCGCAACCTTGCCGGTGCCCTCAAAGGCGTACAGGGCGGTAATGCGCCCACGTTTTTTAATTGTTTCGTTGTGCCAGTCGCAGATGGTTACATCTTGACCGACCTTTACATTGCCCTTTTCAATTCTGCCAACGGCGGTTCTGCCAACAAAGCTGTTATAGTCTATATTGGAAACCAACATTGCAAAAGGTGCATCCGGCTCGATATCGGGAGCTTTGATGTAATCGATAACGGTGTCGAATATTGGGGTAAAGTCCGTTCCACGCACTTCCGGTGAAAAGTTTGCAATACCCTCACGGCCAGAGCAGAATATCATGGGGCTGTCCAGCTGCTCGTCGGTAGCGCCTAAATCCATCAAGAGCATCAAAATTTCGTCGATAATCTCTTTAATTCTGGCATCGGGACGGTCAATTTTGTTTATTACAATAACAATGGAAAGGTTTTGTGCCAGTGCCTTTTCCAGAACAAAACGTGTCTGAGGCATTGGGCCTTCCGCTGCGTCAACCAGCAGTAAAACACCGTCAACCATCTTTAATACACGCTCAACCTCGCCGCCAAAATCGGCATGGCCGGGGGTGTCAACGATATTGACCTTTATTCCTTTGTATTTGTATGCGGCGTTTTTAGCAAGGATTGTTATGCCACGCTCTCTCTCTATGTCGCCGGAGTCCATAACTCTGTCGTCAACAACCTGATTTTCACGGAATGTGCCGCTTTGCTTTAGCATACCGTCGACGAGGGTGGTCTTACCATGGTCAACGTGAGCTATAATGGCAATGTTTCTTAAATCTTCTCTTCTCATTTTTCCTCCAGCTTAGTTTAGAGCTTTTCTATACTTTTTTAAGTTTACACTTAATCATACTATTATTTTTTTAGATAATCAAGTGTTTTCCGTACAAAATGTAGAATTTCATCAAAAAAGTTTGTGCAAAAGGTATATTGAAAAATAAATAGGGGTACTTTTAGTGATAATAACGAAAGTTTAACAGATATAATATTGATATACCCTTCAGTATGTGGTAAAATTAATTGTTAAATCAAAAATTTATGGAGGGTAAAGCTGTGCGCATTATGGGAATTGACCCGGGATATGCCATCGTGGGGTATGGTACGGTGGAATATATTGGCAACAAGTTTTATCCGGTGGAGTTTGGGGCGATAACCACCGCTGCACACACCCCCTTTGAAAATAGGCTAAAGGATGTGTATGATGGGCTAGACGAGGTTATGAAAAGGGCAAAGCCCGAGTGCCTTGCCATCGAGCAGCTGTTTTTCACCACCAACCAAAAAACAGTCATTCAGGTTGCCATGGCAAGAGGGGTTATCCTGCTGTGTGCTAAAAACAACAACATACCAATATACGAGTACACCCCGTTGCAGATAAAGCAGGCGGTGGCAGGCTACGGCAAGGCGGTCAAAAAACAGGTTATGGAGATGACAAGGATAATATTGCGTTTGGAAAAGGTGCCAAGACCCGACGACACCGCTGACGCACTGGCTGTGGCAATCTGCCACGGACATTCCTACAAGTCAAAATTGTTCACAAAATAGTTTTGGCAGTTTAGGGTCAAAATGCTTTGGGGATAGATGGGGCAACGCTCCCCGACAAAGCAAAATGCAGCAAAACAAAATAAGGAGTTTAATTCATTATGATATACAGCTTGACAGGCAAGGTTATAGCAAAAGCTCTTGACGAGGTTGTCATTGAGTGCTCCGGTGTGGGCTTTCGTGTTTTTGTTCCGGCGAGTTCCCAAGGGGCAATTGCGGCAGTTGGCGGCGAATGTACACTTTTCACCTATCTAAACGTCAAAGAGGACGCCCTTGATTTGTACGGCTTTGCCACAAGCAATGAGCAAAAAACCTTTAAAATATTGACAAGCGTTTCAGGGGTGGGGCCTAAGGCAGGGTTATCCATACTGTCGGCACTGTCACCGGACAGGATAGCACTGGCGGTTTCGGGGGGCGACTTTAAGGCGTTTACCGCAGCACAGGGGGTAGGGCCAAAGCTTGGACAGCGAATAGTGTTAGAGCTTAAAGATAAATTCAATTCAATGGTCATGGAGGGCGTGTCCCTCAGCGATGTTTCCAGTGCGGCGGCGGATACAGGCAGTGTGAGCCAAGCCATCAGTGCCTTGGTTGCCTTGGGGTACACCCAAAGCCAAGGGGCGATGGCACTGTCAAAGCTGGATGGCACACAGGACGTGCAGAGCCTTATAAAACAGGCACTTCGCTTGATAGCAGGGGGGAAGGTGTAAAAAATGGACGAGATAGGTTTTTCTGACGCAGAGCGTCTTATCAGCCCCATTGTCCAAGAGGAGGATGTGGACAGCGAAAGCTCACTGCGTCCAAAACGGCTGGAGGATTATATAGGGCAAGAAAAATTAAAGGACAACCTTTTGGTATACCTTGAGGCGGCAAAGATGCGAGGGGAAAGCCTTGACCATCTGCTACTGTACGGCCCTCCCGGCCTTGGCAAAACCACCCTTGCAGGGATAGTGGCAAATGAGATGGGGGTAAATATCCGTGTAACCAGCGGCCCTGCCATTGAAAAACCGGGGGATTTAGCGGCACTGCTCACAAACCTTGACGAGGGTGACGTGCTGTTTATCGACGAGATACACCGTCTTTCACGGCAGATTGAAGAGGTTTTATACCCTGCCTTGGAGGACTACGCACTGGACATAATAATTGGCAAGGGGCCATCGGCACAGTCGATAAGGATAAATCTGCCACGGTTCACCCTCATCGGTGCAACCACCCGTGCAGGGCAGCTTTCCAGCCCATTGCGTGACCGTTTTGGGGTGATACTTAAACTGGAATTATATTCTCATGAGGAGCTTGCACGGATAGTGGAGCGTTCCAGTACAATTTTGAACATACAGTGCGACAAACAGGGGGCTATGGAGCTTGCAAAATGTGCCAGAGGTACACCTCGTATCGCCAACAGATTGCTGAAAAGGGCGAGAGACTTTGCACAGGTAAAGGGCAATGGCATAATAGACAAGGCGGTGGCTATGGACGCTCTTTCACGAATGGACATAGACTCCTTGGGGCTTGACACCTTGGACAGAGCCTTTATGACGGCGATAATCAAGATGTACGCAGGGGGGCCTGTGGGGCTGGAGACACTTGCGGCGGCACTGGGGGAGGAATCGGTCACATTGGAGGACGTGTGCGAGCCATATCTTATGCAGCTGGGGTTTTTATCAAGAACCCCAAGGGGCAGGATAGTGACGGATTTAGCCTATCGCCACTTGGATTTAGTAAACCCTAATCTAGCGGGGCAGCAAACCTTGGAGGAGCTTTAAGGATAATTTGCGAAAAAAGGCTGTGACAATGGAAAGTAAAAGCCAACGGGGCAAAACGAATTAGAATAAAGAAAAACAGGGCGTATAATAGCGTCTAATAAAATCAATGTGGGGTGGCAGTTTGCTCACCTTCGAGTTAAAGGAGAATAATTTTATGGGCAGATTATTTGGGACAGATGGCGTGAGAGGCGTGGCGGGCACAGAATTGACACCGGAGATTGCTATAAATATAGGCAGAGCAGCGGCAATGGTGCTGACAAAACATTTAAAGCACAGAGCGACGGTGCTCATTGGCAAGGACACAAGAATTTCAGGAGATATGCTGGAGAGCGCTCTTGGGGCAGGGCTGTGCAGCGTGGGGGCAGATGTAAAGCTGTGCGGCGTTGTGCCAACACCGGCAATCGCTTACCTTGTAAAAAAATATAACTGTGATGCCGGCGTGGTAATCTCCGCCTCCCATAACCCTATGGAATTTAACGGCATAAAAATATTTAACGGCGATGGCTACAAGCTGGCAGACGACATTGAGGAAGAAATAGAGGGGCTTATATTGGACACCCCAGAAAAAATCGTGCCGGTAACAGGGGGAGACATGGGCAGAGTTGCCACCATAGATACCGCTGTAAGGGACTATGTTGACCATATAAAATCCGCCTGTACAGCAGATGTCAGCGGCTTGCGTGTGGTTTTTGATTGCGCCAACGGTGCGGCGAGCGCAACAGCGCCTTTGATTTTTAAAGAGCTGGGTGTTAATGCGGAATTTATCGGAGACAGCCCCGATGGCACAAATATAAACAAAGATTGCGGCTCTACCCATATAAAGGAGCTTGCACAGTATGTAAAGGCACATAATTTCGATTGCGGCATAGCCTTTGACGGTGATGCTGACCGCTGTCTTGCAGTGGACGAAAAGGGCGAGGAGATTGACGGAGACAAGATAATTGCAATTTTAGCCACAAGAATGAAGCGAGCGGGAGAACTGGCGAATGACACGGCGGTGGTGACAGTTATGTCCAATCTAGGCTTTATGAAGCATATGGAAAAGTGCGGCATAAAGGTGGCAACCACTGCGGTGGGAGACAGATATGTTTTGGAGGAGATGCTGGCAAAGGGGCATTGTGTTGGCGGCGAGCAATCAGGGCACGTTATACTCACACAGCACGCAACAACGGGTGACGGACAGCTCACAGCGGTAGCACTGATGAACAACTTTGCAAAGGAAGGCAAAAAAGTCAGCGAATTTAATAACTGCTATTCAAAATTTCCTCAGGTTCTCGTCAACCTGCGCACCACCCCCGAGGGCAAGGCTTTCTATAAAAAAGATGAATATATTGAGGGCTTTATCGAGGCAAAGCAGCAGCAGCTTATGGGCAACGGCAGGGTGCTGGTGCGAGTGAGCGGAACAGAGCCACTAATAAGAGTTATGGTGGAGGGGCAGGATTTACAGCAGATTGAAGCGGTGGCGAAGGAAATTTCCGAAAAGATTGAAAAACGGCTGGAAACGGTGTGATAGCCTACAACCGACAACCTACAACCTACAACAGATAAATATAAGAGAGGCAAGGCGTGTATCGACATCTGTCGATAACCCTGTGAAGGATAGATGAGAGCAGATAATAAATGGCAGGATTACACTTTGATTGATGCGACAGACGGGCTGCGTCTAGAGAGCTGGGGCGGTATTATATTGGTTCGCCCCGACCCACAGGTGGTGTGGAAGTTGCCACGGAAAAGCCCCTTGTGGGACAAGGCACACGCAATCTACCATCGCTCGGCACAGGGCGGCGGCGAGTGGGAATACAAAAAAAGCTTTGCCCAAAAGTGGCAGGTAAAATATGGAGATTTGACCTTTAATGTGTCTCCCACAGGCTTTAAGCACACGGGGCTTTTCCCCGAGCAAGCCACAAACTGGGATGAATATGCAAGGCTGATTGCCAAGGAAAAGCGTGAAATAAGCGTTTTAAACCTGTTCAGCTATACTGGCGGAGCAACCCTTGCCTGTGCCAAAGCTGGGGCGAAGGTGTGCCATGTGGATGCGTCTAAGGGTATGGTGCAATGGGCAAAGGAAAACGCACAGGCATCGGGGCTTTCGGCAGCACCTATACGCTGGATAGTGGACGATTGCATAAAGTTTGTGGGGCGTGAGGCAAGGCGTGGCACTCGATATGACGGCATAATTATGGACCCACCAAGCTATGGCAGAGGCCCCGGTGGCGAAGTGTGGAAGCTAGAGGACAACATCTGTGATTTGATTGAGGGGTGCTGTGAGCTTTTGAGCGACAAGCCCATATTTTTTGCGGTTAATTCCTACACCACAGGGGTGTCTCCAAGCAGTATGGAATATATGCTAAGTGCCCTGGTAAAGCCAAAGCACGGCGGTGTGGTTTCGGCGGATGAAATAGGGCTAAAGGTGCAGGCGACAGGCAGTGCATTGTCCTGTGGCTCTACGGCATTTTGGAAAAGCAGAGGATAGAAAAAAGGTAGTGGTGGCTTTATACGCCCGTAGGATAACTACTGTTATTAATTGAAATAGAGGATTAAAATAAAAGTTATGCAGGAAATGATAGAAGCGACCAAGGTTTGGTTTAAATACACAGACGAAAATGAATATGTTTTAAAGGGCGTGAATTTTACCGCCGCAAGGGGTGAGTTCATCGCTGTTTTAGGCTCAAACGGCTGTGGGAAAAGCACGTTGGCAAAGCATTTCAATGCCATACTGCTGCCGGAAAAGGGCGAGGTTGTAATTGAGGGTATACGAGCCACCGACGATGATAAAATTTACGAAATTCGCCAAAAGGTGGGCATGGTTTTCCAAAACCCCGACAACCAGATTGTCGCCACCATTGTGGAGGAGGATGTCGCCTTTGCCCTTGAAAATATCGGAGTGCCGCCTGCGGAAATTCGCACCAGAATTGACGAGGCGATGGAAAAAACAGGGGTGTACAAATTTAAAGATAAAGCACCTCACCATCTGTCGGGAGGGCAAAAGCAGCGTGTGGCAATCGCAGGGATAATCGCCATGCGTCCCGATTGCATCGTGCTGGACGAACCAACGGCAATGCTTGACCCCGAGGGGCGCAGCAAGGTAATAAAAACTATAAAAAGCCTTAACAAGGACTATGGCATAACGGTAATTTTGATAACACACTATATGAACGAAGCGGCACAAAGCGACAGAGTAGTGGTTATGAATGATGGTAATATAGTCAAAATAGGCACACCAAAGGAGATTTTTTCACAGGTTGAGTTTGTGAAAAAGCTGTCTCTTGACGTGCCCCAAACCAGTGAAATTGCATACGAGCTGACAAAGAAGGGCTATCCCTTGTCCACACAGGCTATTTCCATAGAGGAATGTGCCCAGCAGCTTTACAAATTTTTGGAGGAATAAGAGATGTCAATAATTAAAATAGAAAACCTTTCTTATACCTATAATTTGGGTATGCCGGGGCAGACAAAGGCGCTGGACAATATTAATTTAGAGATAGAGGAGGGCACCTTTGTTGGGGTAATCGGGCACACAGGGTGCGGAAAATCCACTCTAATCAGCCACCTAAATGGGCTTACTAAGCCACAGGAGGGGGCAATTTATCTGGACGGCAAAAATATCTGGACAGAATATAAGGATATCCGTGAGGTTCGGTTCACCGTGGGCTTGGTGTTTCAATACCCCGAATATCAGCTTTTTGAAGAGACGGTGTACAAGGACATCGCCTTTGGCCCGAAAAATATAGGACTTAGCGATGCCGAGGTGGACGAGCGTGTCCATATGGCGGCAAAATTTTGCGGAGTTAGTGCGGATATGCTAAACGCCTCCCCCTTTGATTTGTCGGGGGGGCAAAAAAGACGTGTGGCAATCGCCGGAATTATCGCTATGAAACCCCGTGTATTGGTGCTGGACGAGCCCTGTGCAGGGCTTGACCCCGAGGGCAGAGAGCTAATTTTGTCACAGGTCAAGGAGTACCACCGCACCACAGGCAGCACGGTGATACTGGTGTCTCACTCTATGGAGGACATCGCCAACTATTCCGACAAGGTGCTGGTGATGGAGCAAGGGCACGTCTACAAATACGAGGCGACGGAAGAAATTTTTAAGGACGCTGAAAATTTGAGCAAGATGGGGCTGGGAATACCCGACATAACCAAGGTGTTTTTGCGGCTAAAGGAGCTTGGGGCGGACATAGACACGGATGTTTATACCATACCCTATGCCATAAAAACCCTGCTAAAATACAAAGAGAAAAAGGGGGATAAGTAAAATGTTAAAGGATATAACCATCGGTCAACATTTCCCCGGCAACAGTCCGGTGCACACCCTTGACCCCCGTGTAAAAATCATAATTACGGTGGCGTATGTGGTGTTTTTGTTTATGAGCACCAATCTAGTGGGTCTAGCGCTGTGTGCTGTGCTGATACTTTCATTTTATGCAGTGGCAAAGATACCTGTAAAAATGCTCATGAAAAGTTTGAAACCTATAATACCCATTATTATTTTTACGGTGGTGCTAAACCTGTTCTTTATATCGGGAGAGGGTCAGCCGCTTTTTGCCATCTGGAAAATCAGAGTTTTTAAAGAGGGCATACTGTTTTGTATAGTGATGGTGGCGAGAATAATCTGCCTTATCAGCGGCACCTCTCTTTTGACCTACACCACCAGCCCCATTCAGCTTACCGACGGCTTGGAAAGCTTATTAAAGCCACTTAACGCCGTGCATTTCCCTGTGCACGAAATGTCAATGATGATGACAATAGCACTGCGGTTTATCCCCACCTTGGTGGAGGAGACGGACAAGATTATGCAGGCACAAAAATCCCGTGGTGCAATGCTTGATTCCGGCTCCTTTACTGACCGAGTAAAGGCTCTCGTGCCGATTTTGATACCCCTTTTCATCTCGGCATTTCGCCGTGCAGATGAGCTTGCCACAGCAATGGAGTGCCGCTGTTACCGTGGGGGAGCGGGCAGAACAAGGCTGAAACAGCTTAAAATTACAGGCAAGGACATAGTGAGCACCCTGTTTTGCGTTGTGTGCTTTGGCATAATATATATGACGAGATTTTATTTTGTCGGGGTGCTGTAGGGTGACGGTAAATGTGAAGATAGCCTTTGACGGCACCGATTATTGCGGCAGCCAGATACAGGAAAACGGCAGGACGGTCTTTGAAGAATTTCAAAAGGCACTGGTGAAAATTTTAGGGGAAAGCCCCGATATAAAGGCGTGTTCACGCACGGACAGCGGCGTCCACGCACGGTGCTTTTATCTCAGCTTTAACACCGAAAAGGCGGTTGATGTGCACAAATTGCCACTGTCTCTCAACGCAAATCTGCCCTTTGACATAAGGGTGCAGGGGGCATACAGACAGGCGGAGGGCTTCCACGCACGGTATTCCGCCAAGGCAAAGGAGTACACCTACTACATAAAAAACAGCCATGTGGATGACCCATTTTGTCAAAAATATTACTATCGAACCGCCACTGTTTTAGACGCAGAAAAAATGAATGAGGCGGCACAATACTTTGTGGGTACTCAGGATTTTCGCTCCTTTATGACGATAAAATCCAAGGTGGAGGACTGTGTGCGCACGGTAGTTAGCGCAAGCGTCATTAGGCAGGGGGACATGGTTAATTTTAAAATAACAGCCGATGGATATCTGTATAATATGGTTAGGATAATGGCAGGCACTCTTATGTGGGTGGGGACAGGACGGCTGGAACCACAGGATGTAAAGGAAATAATAGCGGCTAAAGACCGTTCAAAGGCAGGGGTGACCGCTCCGGCTAAGGGATTGTTTTTAACAGATGTAATATATTAGTAAAAGGGAAACACAATGTCGGAACAACAGCAAAAAAGGCTCACCCGCAAAGAACTTATAAAGCGCAACAAAAATATTGCAAAGAAGCGCCAAACACGGCTGACTATAGTTGTAATAGTCATAACCGTGTTTTTGGTGTATGTCAGCGGAATATATGGGGCATCTCTAGCCTATTTTGGAGACTTTTTAAGCTCGGGGCTGGTATATCTTCAGTTTGGAGAGGGCTTTCCTGTTTCAGCTCAGCTATCTACCTTTAAACAGGCAAAGACAATGGGGTCAAGCCTGTGCATTTTAAATTCGGACAGTCTGGATTTTTACTCGCCTACAGGGGCAAAGGGCTTTTCCTATTATCATTCCATGCAAAATCCGGTTATAGCTGCCTCCGACAATAGAATTGCCATATATAATACCAATCAGACCTCCCTTAAAATTGCAAATGCTCACAAAATATTGTTTTCAAGTGAGATGAAAAATGATATTATACATGTATCGATGTCCCAAAACAACAAGGTGGCAGTCACCACAAAAAGCCAAAGCTACAACAGTGAGGTTGCTGTTTACAACTATAAAATGGAAGAAATATTTTCATGGCAGAGCGCTAAAGGGTTTATCATAAACAGCTTTTTGTCGCCAAACGGAAATACATTGGCGATTAACACAGTTTTAGCACAGGACGGTTATTTAATAAATGATATATATATTATCGACGCAGTGGATAAGAAAGAAAAGTTTACTATAAGAAATGTGAAAACAATGCCCCTTGGCGTGGAGTATATAACTGCAAACCAACTGCTGGTATTATATATAGATAAGGCGGTAATATACTCGGTGCAGGACGGCACGCAATTAGGGGAATACTCCTATGGCAGTGATGCTTTGATTGACTACGATGTGCAAAATGGTGAGGTGCTCCTTGCCCTGGGGGGATATAACCGTGAAAAGCAAAATCGCATTGTGATGCTGTCCCCAAAGCTTGAAGAAAAATTTTCCGTGACGGTGGATGAAAAGATAATAGATACGGAAATTTCAAACTCTAGAATATATCTTTTAGGGGATCATAATGTGAGTGAGTACTCTTTGGAGGGCAAAATTTTACATCAGCAGGAGGCAGAAAATTCCAACAAGAAATTGGTGGATTTTAAAGGCTCGGTGCTAATTTCAAAGGATAAACTGGAAAAATTGCAGAAAACAGACATAAAATAGATGAGTAAGGGAGGGCTTTTATATGGGATATGCGCCTATGATAATAGACATAGTATTGCTGGCAGTGATTTTAGTGAGTGCGATAAAAGCCTACGCAGATGGTTTCTTTGCATCGGGGGTAACCCTTGTGGGGGACATTGCAGGGCTGATAATAGCGTGGTTTGTATCAAAGAAATATTCAGTGGTACTATTTAATTATTTTTTCAGGGATAATTTAATAGACAAAACCTTTGAGCATATTCAAAATTCCACCAACGCCATCGACCTGCAAGCTATGGCAGAAGGGGTGATGGGCAAGCTACCCAAAGGGCTTATGCAAGAGTTTATAGCCAAGGCACAGGTTGCGGTGCAGGACATCACCACCCCCACGGTAGAAACGGCGTCGGCACTTGTAGACACCCTCTTAGGTCCTATTATCATCACATTTATTGGGGTTTTAATGTTTGCTATCATCCTTGCTCTGTGCAAGCTTATAACGGTTGTGCTGGCAAATTTATTGAAGATAGTAAACCATATTCCTGTTTTGGGCTTTGCAAATAGGCTGGCAGGATTTTTTGTGGGCATTGGAATTGGTGGGGTAAACATCATACTATTATCATGTTTGTTGAGTATAATAGTTATCATAACCGGAAATTCTTTGGGCTTTTTAAATATGGATATATTGGCAGCAAGCAAAATGTTGGCAATGACAAGCGGAATAAATCCGTTTTTAGGATAAAATAACAAGCGATAACAATATATGGAGGAAAAATTATGCTGTGCGAAAGATGCAAGAAACGTCCCGCAATGATATATATGCAGGTGAACGAGGGGGGCGAGGTGAAAAGCCGTGGCTACTGCTTGAGCTGTGCCAAGGAGATGGGAATAAAGCCCGTTGACGATTTGATGAAACAGATGGGTATTGGCGACAAAGAGATGAAGGCGATGGAAAATCAATTGGAAGAATATATGGAGAACAACGAGGGAAATGAGGATATGTTCAACCTCTCAAAGCTCATAAGCGGCATGGGCGGCGGCGAAGCAGGGGAAGAGGATGACGATTATGAGGACGAGGATTTTGAAGTCGGCGGCTCCTCCACTATCCCTTTTACAAGCGATGAAAAGAGCGAAAAAGAGGATGGTAAAAAGGACAAGAAAAATAAAAAGGACAAGAAACATAAAAAATTTCTTGACCAATATTGCGAAAACCTCACAGAAAAAGCTAGAAATGGCGGCATAGATAATGTTATAGGCAGAAGTGAAGAAATCTACAGAACCATTCAAATATTGTCACGCAGACAGAAAAATAACCCCTGTCTTATCGGTGAGGCCGGCGTAGGCAAAACCGCAATAGCCGAGGGAATAGCGTTGAAAATCAGCCGTGGGGACGTACCTCAGGGGCTAAAAAACAAGGAAATTTACCTTGTGAATATGACAAACCTTGTGGCTGGCACACAGTTTAGAGGTCAGTTTGAGGCGAGGGTCAAGAGCCTTATAAGCGAGGTCAAGGCTTGCGGAAATATAATATTGTTTATAGATGAGCTGCACACCATAACCGGTGCAGGGGACTCGGAAGGGGCAATGAACGCCGGAAATATACTAAAGCCGGCACTTTCAAGGGGCGAAATCCAAGTTATAGGTGCTACCACCTTCAATGAATATCGCAAATTTATCGAAAAGGACTCCGCACTGGAAAGGCGTTTTCAGCCTGTGAAGGTGGAGGAACCGTCCATAATGGACACCATCGACATAATAACAGGCATAAAACAGTATTATGAGGAATATCACCACGTTGGCGTGCCACAAAGCATTGTGGATTTGACGGTGCGTATGAGCGAAAAGTACATCACAGACCGCTTTTTACCCGACAAGGCAATCGACCTTTTGGACGAAGCCTGTGCCTGCTGTAGCTTGCGTAACACCCAGATAAGCGACTGGCTTGGTGCAAAGGAAAAGCTGGAAAAGCTCAATAAAGAGATGGACACCATTGAAAGTGCAACGGAAAGCATTGATTATGAAAAGCTGGCGAGCGTGAAAACCGAGATATTTAAAACCGAGGGCGAGGTAAACACCCTAGGTGAAATTGTCAAGGGCATAAATGTTGAGATGGACGATTTGGCAAGAGTTATACAGCTTTGGACAGGGATAAGTGCTGTCAAGATTAAACAGACGGAGTATAACAAGGTGCAGGGTCTTGAGGGCAAATTAAAGGAAGCGATAATCGGGCAGAACGAAGCGGTGGAGCTGGTGGCAAAGGCGATAAAAAGAAACCGTGCAGGGATAAGCGGCAGAACCCGTCCGGCAAGCTTTTTGTTTGTAGGGCCTACAGGGGTTGGCAAAACAGAGCTGGTAAAACAGCTTGCCTCCAATCTTTTTGACACGGTTGACCCTCTAATTCGCTTTGATATGTCGGAGTTTATGGAAAAACACGCCGTGTCCCGTATGGTAGGCTCACCTCCCGGCTATGTGGGCTATGACGAGGCAGGGCAGCTCACGGAAAAGGTGCGGAGAAAGCCCTATTCGGTGGTGCTTTTTGACGAGATAGAAAAGGCACACCCCGATGTTATGAACATACTTTTGCAAATTCTTGACGAGGGCAAGATAAATGATGCTCACGGCAGAACGGTGAATTTTGAAAATACCGTAATTGCCATGACCAGCAATGCAGGCTCGGGTGACACTATGAATGAGACTGGGTTCAACAAGACAAAATCCGAGATGAACAAGGCAAAGACAATGCGTGCGTTAAAGGAATTTTTGCGTCCGGAATTTTTGAGCCGTGTTGATGAGGTGGTGGTGTTTGAGCCGCTGAGCGAAGAAACGCTCATGAGCATTGCCGCACTTATGATGAAAGAATATGTAAAGCCGATGGAGCAAAAGGGCATAGCTCTTGAGTGGGATGACAATGCCTTGAAAGCCATCTGCAAAAAGGCAGATGGAGGGCATTTTGGAGCAAGGGATATTCGCAGAGTTATCCGCAAGGAGGTGGAGGACAAAATCGCCGCCGCAATCGTGGACAATGAAACGCTGACAAAAGTTTTCGTCACCGCTGAAAATGATGAAATCAAGGTGGATTTTAAAGTAAAATTGGCGGAAATTCGGCAGTAGGTAAATATGATAAAATGAAATATTTATAAAAGTATTGACAAAAGTTTTCGTCACCGCTGAAAATGATGAAATCAAGGTGGATTTTAAAGTAAAATTGGCGGAAATTCGACAGTAGGTAATATGATAAAATGAAATATTTATAAAAGTATTGACAAAGG
>JAVWUR010000008.1:0-37188 GCA_036667055.1 Oscillospiraceae bacterium | reverse complement strand
GTCAATAAAAGGTAGCACTAAGGATTTTGCCAATATTATAATAGATAATTGCGAAGAATTTGAGATTGAAA
Source organism: Oscillospiraceae bacterium (assembly GCA_036667055.1). Taxonomy (GTDB): domain Bacteria; phylum Bacillota; class Clostridia; order Oscillospirales; family Ruminococcaceae; genus RGIG3102. Next base: position 37,117 of record JAVWUR010000008.1, on the reverse strand, counting down.
ACGAAGCATATAAATATATTGAAGAAAACAAAGATAATTTAGATCTTATGAAACTAGCAGGTTGCATTTGGCCATTATTGCCACAAATAGAGGTAGTTGATGATGATCAATTGGACGAAGATTACGATTTGGAATAAAGTGGAAAACTAAAGAATTTTTGCGTTAATGCAGGGTGCTTTTTTGTTGCCGTTTTTCACAGGAAGGAGGTGACTGATTTTGACATAATAGCACAAAACATTAGGTTAAAACATATGTATTGGTACATTTGCTTTAACCTGCTTTTTGCTTATTAGGACATTTCAAGGAAACGGCTTCCTGTAGCAGCTCCTTTTCGTAGACGATTTTAGCCCTTTCGATTTGCTGCCTTGTAGTTTACAGGGCTTAGTCCGGTGCTGTTTTTGAAGGCACGGCTGAAATAGTGCTGGCTTGAATATCCGCACAGCTCTGAAATTTCATTTATGGTATAGCCCTTATCCTCCGTTAGCAATAATTCTGTGGCGAGGGCGATACGCAGGTTATTTATATAGTTGGTAAAGTTATCACCGGTTTTTTGCCGCACGATTTTGCTTAGGTAGGACTGGCTGATGTAAAACTTTTCCGCCACTGCGGCTAGTGATATTTCGCTTTCGGCAAAATTATCCTTGATATATTCAAAGGCGGCAGTGCTAACCTCTTGGCTAGTTTCCTTTTCCGTGCTATCCATTTTAAGCAGTGCTATTTCAGACATTCTTTTTAAATAGGCTTGAGCAGCACCCTTTAAAACCTCGGTAAAGTTTCGATAATCTATGGGCTTTAGCAGGTAGGCGTACACCCCCATACTCATAGCTTTCTGTGCATATTCAAACTCGCTGTATCCGGAAATTATAATAATTTTTGCTTCAAAATTCAGCTCTCTGATTTTTTCTATGGCAGATAGCCCATTTAAAAAGGGCATATTTATGTCCATGAGAACAATCTCAGGGCTGAATTTTCGTGCAAGCTCCAACGCCTGTTTGCCGTCCTTTGCCAGAGCCACAACGGATAAATCCAGTCCGCTCGCCTCCACTAGACCCTCAAGCCCCTGACGTATGATGTCCTCATCATCGGCAATCAACACTCGCAGCATAGCTGTCCTCCTTGGTTATGTGGGGATTTTAATGGTTGTTTTTGTGCCCACCCCAAGGGCACTTTCTATATTTATGGCATACCTATCCCCATAAACTAGGTTCAGCCGCTCTTTAACATTGAACAGCCCATAATGGCTGCCATCCGCAGGTGGGGCTGATATCCCCAAAATTTCTTTTACCGTCTGCTCGTCCATACCAACGCCGCTGTCCTCCACTGAAAGACAGAGAAAGTCCTTTTCAAGAGCGATGGAGATGGATATCTGACCTTGCTTTTCCGAGGGCTTGATGCCGTGGTAGATGGAATTTTCCACAATGGGCTGTAATATAAGCTTTGGCACAAGCTGCTGCAAGGCACTAGGGGCGATATTTATAGTATAGCTGAGTTTATCCTTGTAGCGTATCTGTTGTATCTGCAAGTAAGCGGTGATTTGTGCACCCTCGTCCTCCACCGTGATAAATTCCTTGCCGCCGCTGAGGGATATCCTAAAAAACTTGGAGAGCAATTGTATCATATCCGCCGCCTCGTAAGCCTTACAGCTCAAAGCCTTCCACTGAATAGTGTCCAAGGTGTTGTACAGAAAGTGAGGGTTTATCTGTGCTTCAAGTGCTCTTAATTCCGCTTGGCGTTTTTGCCCCTCCACCTTTATAACCTTTGCCATAAGCTCTTTCATAGAGGTGAGCATCTGGTTGAAAACTCTGCCTAAAACAGATATTTCGTCCCTTCCCTTGGAGGGGTACAGGGCGTCAAGATTGCCATTTGAAACCTCCAGCATATTGTGCTCTAGCTGTTTTATAGGGCGTGTTATGGAGCGTGATATCAAAAGGGCGAAGGACTCGGTTATCACTATGAGAGCACCGCACAGCCCAAGCAGCAGGTTTATTATCTTGTTGGCGGTGGCATTTATCGCCCCATTGTCAATCATAGTACACAAAACCCAATCCTCGGCATGGGGGACACAGGAGTAAAATGTGGTGGAGTCGGCACCTGTGATGGAGTGCATATCCACAAAGCCGAAGCTTTCTGTGGCAAGAGCACCAAGAGTGCTGAGTGCCTGTGGATTTCCCTTAAAGCCCAGCACCTCCTCGCCGGTGGTGTACGCCTTGCCGGAACGGTTCATAACCCAAGAAGTGCCACCATAGACGCTAAATTCTGCGGCAATTTCGCTCATTAAGCTGCGGTTGACAGCACCGTTGATAAACCCGATTTTTTCTCCATCGGCGTTCTTGATGGGGTAGCAGATTAAAAATATTGGCTGACTGTCGGATTTTGACAGCACCGGCTTGCTTATCACATATTCGGCGTCACCATTCATTGCCCTGTTAAAATATTCCCTTTTGGAAACGTCGATAGTTATATTGTCATTGACCCAGCCCTTGCCGTCCCGACCGCCGATGGCAAAGGTTTCGCCTATGTTGCCATAGCTCTCATTTAAAACGGCATTTAGATTTGTTAAATATGGCTTTAGCTGTTCAAAATCCAGATTTTTACAGGGTGGATATTCGTTGATAATCCGCATTTCGCTTATTCTTTGGTTGAGCCAAGAGCCAATTTCACGGCTTTTTGAAACGGTAAGCTGAGAAATTTGCCCCTGTGCCTGCCGCATATTTAAAGGCTTGATTTGGTACTGCACCATATATATGAGGGAGGCAAAGGTAACCAGTATGGACACAAGAAAGGCACTGCATATTTTATTTCTAAGAGACATAAGTCCGCTCCTATAATTATAGTATTCTTTTGGATTAAATCCACTTCAGTATACAATATAGTGTTGGAAAGTACAAGAAAAATGCGGAAAATGCAAATACAAACAAAAATCCGTATGTTATACTAATAGCACAAGTTAAAAATTTAACACAATGCTTTAGGAGGAAAGAACATGAAAAAAATTATGGCGATAATGCTGGCAGTTGTACTGTCAGTTAGCCTTGTGGCTTGCGGTGGCACAACACCAGCTAAGAGCCAATCGGCAATCAAGGATGGCACCTACCAAGGTGAGGGCACAGGCAAGGGCGGTGCTATCAAGGTGGAAGTGACCATAGCAAGCGACACCATAACCGGCATAAAGGTGTTAGAGCATGGAGAGACAGAGGGCTTTGACACGGCAATGACAACCTTGACGGACAGCATTATCAAAACCAACACAGTGGACGTTGACCTTGTCACAGGCTGTACCCTAACATCAAATGGCTTTATCCAAGGGGTAAAAGCGGCACTGACAGCGGCAGGGGCAACACCCGATATGCTGAAAAAAATAGAGATTAACACTGACAAGACAGCCAAAAAGGACGTGGAAGAAACACACGATATTGTGGTTGTAGGAGCAGGCGGAGCAGGCTTTTGTGCGGCTATCGAGGCGAAGATGGCTGGGGCAGATGTTATAATTTTGGAAAAACTCCCTGTAGCAGGGGGCAACACCCTTATTTCCGGTGCGGAATATGCAGCTCCGGCAAACTGGCTGCAAGAAAAAGAGGGCATCAAGGACAACACTCAGCTGATGATAGACGATATGCTAAAGGGCGGCGACAATAAAAATGACCCTGCACTTGTTAAGGTTGTGGCAGAGGGTGCACTGGAAGGTGCAAAATGGCTGCGTGACGAGGTTGGTGTCATCTGGGAGGACGAATTGATGTTCTTCGGCGGACACTCGGTAAAAAGAAGCCTTATCCCACTGGGGGCAAGCGGACAGGAAATCATCAAAAAGCAGCTTGCAAAGGCGGAGGAGCTGGGCATAAAGGTGCTGTACAACACACCGGCAACCGAGCTTATCACCGATGCAAACGGCAAGGTTGTGGGGGTAAAAGCTTCAAGCGAGGACACAAACTACACCTTTAAAACCAATAAATCCGTTATAATCACCACAGGTGGGTTTGGTTCTAACATTGAGATGAGAAAACAATACAATCCGGCAATTGACGAGCATATTCTATCCACAAACTCTGTGGGAAGCACAGGGGACGGCATAGTTATGGCACAGGCAGTAGGGGCAGATGTAACAGGTATGGAGTACATTCAAACCTATCCAATCTGTGACCCACTCACAGGCACACTGCTCTATTTTGACGATGCAAGGCTGTATGGCCACACGGTAATCGTGAACAAAGAGGGCAAGAGATTTGTGGAAGAGCTGGGCAGACGTGATGAAATGTCTATGGCAATCAAGGCACAGACGGACAGCGTTTGCTATGAGCTTATCGACCAAAACGGCTTTGAGCAAAGCAAATTGCAGGAAAACCACGCAAAGGAGCTTGATTATCTTTACAAGAACAATCTGCTTGTAAAGGCAGACACCTTGGAAGAGGTTGCGGCAGGCTTTGGGGTTGATGCAGCGGAGCTTAAAAAGACAGTGGACAACTACAACGGCTATGTGGACGCAGGCAAGGATACAGAATTTAACAAACGCAGCTTGCCATCAAAAATTGAAAAAGGCCCTTACTATATGATAAAGGCTGTTCCGGCAGTTCACCACACTATGGGCGGCGTTAAAATTAACACCGATGCACAGGTTTTGAACAAGGACGGCAAGGTTATTGAGGGCTTGTACGCAGCAGGGGAAGTGACAGGGGGCATACACGGCACCAATCGTTTGGGCAGTGATGCACTGGCAGATATAACAGTATTTGGCAGAATAGCAGGGAAAAACGCCGCTAAATAAAAGGCATAGTAATAAAAACAGGGCAGCCGTAAAACAAATTGCGGCTGCCCTGTTGCTATACATAATAAAGAGGTTTCACAGAAAAAACAATTGACAAATTTGAATATCGTGGTATATTTAAGTAAATTCTCTTTGCGCTGCATTACATTTCTAAATTTTGAAATGCAAGTTCAACAGTACAAACTGAGCAGGCGATGACCTTGGTGCAAATCTGCACTACAGGTTGTGGGGCTGGGCCGATGAGAAATCGGCAATAGATTGCAATTTATGCACATCTGTGGGACAGTGGTATAGTTCCGTACAGGTGTGTTTTTTTATACCCAAAATGGGATAATAACACAGAAAAGTAGCAGATAGAATTACACAACAAACGCCACACAGTGGCTAAAATGGAGGTAATTTTATGGCACAGCAAGTGTTTTCCCCACAAGGCTTGACGCAAAAGCAAGCCACGGCATTGCAGGCACAATATGGCAAAAATGAGCTGACACCCAAGAAGAAGGACAGCTTTTTTAAAAAGGCACTTCACATAATTTGTGAGCCTATGTTTTTGCTGCTCATTGCCGCCGCAATCATCTATTTTATTTTGGGAGAGCCGGCAGACGGTGCAATTATGCTGGTCTTTGTGGTGGGCATAATCAGCATCGACATAATCCAAGAGTGGAAAACCGACAAGACCCTCAATGCATTAAAGGAGCTGTCTGCTCCCCACGTTACGGTGCTCAGGGATATGCAGGAAAAAACCATTGAAAGCGTGGATTTAGTCCCACAGGATTTAATGCTAATCTGCGAGGGAGACAAAATTTCCGCTGACGGTTGGGTGTTAAAATGCAACGATTTGTGCGTTGACGAGTCCTCTTTAACAGGAGAAGCGGAGGGAGTGTGGAAGGTCCCCACCGACAAGGCACAGCCTTCAAGTGACTATTGGCGGCGTGATTATTGCTATGCAGGCACACTGGTAACTCAAGGCACAGCCACAATTGTGGTGGATAAAATCGGTGGGTCAACGGAATATGGCAAAATCGGCACTAATGTTGCCGCCGCCCCACAGGAGCCTACCCCACTGCAAAAGCAGACCTCGTCCTTAGTGAGAATGTGCTCGGTAATCGCCGGCATATTGTTTGTACTGGTGGGGGTGTTCACCTACATAAATCTTGCTGACCATCAGCTGAAAGACAGAATTATCGAGAGCGTGCTGTCGGGCATAACCCTTGCTATGGCTATGATACCCGAGGAATTTCCTGTCATACTCACGGTGTTTCTTTCCATGGGGGCGTGGCGGCTTGCAAAAAAACAATCGTTGGTACGCAGGTTGCCATCGGTGGAAACACTGGGTGCAGTTTCGGTGCTGTGCGTTGACAAAACAGGCACTATAACTATGAACCAAATGACCGTTCAAGAGGTGTGGGCAAAGGATAAAGACACCGATGCTGTGTGCGAAATTATGGGGCTTGCCTGCGAGACACAGCCCTATGACCCTATGGAAAAGGCGATGCTGGCACACTGCGAAAAGCTGGGTATCTCCAAGGAAAATCTTTTTGATGACGAACTGGTAAATGAATACGCTTTTACAAACGAGCTTAAAATGATGGGGCACATCTGGCACAAGGGGGATAAATTGGTAATCGCCGCAAAAGGCTCGCCCGAGAGCATTTTGACCCTGTGTGGACTTTCACAAAGCGAGAAGGCCGAGGTACAGGAAAAGGTGGAAAGCCTGTCCTGTCAAGGTCTGCGTGTCATTGCAATAGCAAAGCAGGAGCTTGGCGTTAGCGATGAAATCCCACCGAGTATAACCGATTGCACCTTGGAGCTGTGCGGCTTAGTAGGGCTAGCTGACCCACCTCGAGAAGGGGTGAAGGAGGACATTGCCCTGTGCAGTAAAGCAGGTATTCGTGTGGTTATGATAACGGGGGACAATGGGATAACCGCCTCCTCCATCGCCAAGAAAATTGGCATACCCAACTGCGAAAATATTATAACAGGGGATATGCTAAGTGAAATGAGCGATGGTGAATTGCAGGAAAAGGTAAAGACCGTGAGCATATTTTCTCGTGTTATCCCCGAGCACAAAATGCGTATCGTCAAGGCGTTTAAGGAAAACGGCGAGATTGTAGCCATGACAGGGGACGGAGTAAATGATGCACCGGCACTTAAATATGCAGACATAGGCATAGCCATGGGCAAGCGTGGCAGTGAGGTTTCTCGTGAAGCGGCTGACCTTATTTTGATGGACGATAATTTCTCCACCATTGTGGAGACGGTGCGTGATGGCAGAAGAATTTACGACAACATCCGCAAGGCGGTGGGGTATGTTTTCACAATCCATATTCCTATCGCATTTTCATCACTGCTTGCACCTATACTGGGTATATCGCCATCGGCATTGCTGCTGCTGCCCCTTCACGTTGTGCTGTTAGAGCTGCTTATCGACCCAACCTGCTCAATAGTTTTGGAGCGTCAGCCACAAGAGTCGGATATTATGGAGCGTAAGCCACGAAACCCCAAGGAACAGCTGCTCACAGGGGGGATACTCACAAAGAGCATTTTTCAGGGGCTTGCAATATTTGCCGCCGCTTTTGGAGCATACTATATAGTGCTGGGGCAAAATGCCGCCAATGCACCTATGGCACGGTCAATGGGGCTTGCAATAATTATGCTGTCCAACCTGTTTTTGGTGCAGGTCAACAGCTCGGAAAGAGATTTTGCATTGCAATCCATCAAGGCACTAGCGAAGGACAGGGTTATGTGGGCGGTAAACATTGGCACACTGGCAATGCTGGGGATAATTTTATACTCTCCCCTAAATGGCTTTTTAAAGCTGTCCCCTCTGTCGGCTGGGATGTTTTTTACAGCGTCGATAGTAGCGGCAGTGGCGGTTTTTTGGTATGAAATTGTAAAGCTTATCAAAAGGTTTAGGAACAATTAGCGTTAAATATAACAATGCAAGGGCTGCATTTTATAGAATAGATTTTTTAATTTTTAGGAGGATAAATAGATGCACTGTGTAAAAAAAATCAAGGGCGATATGTACTGGATAGGCGGTAGCGACAGGCGTATTTCATTGTTTGAAAATGTGTTTCCCCTCACCAAGGGAGTGTCCTACAATTCATACATTGTAATGGACGAAAAAAATATATTGATGGACACCGTGGATAAATCGGTGGCAGGGATATTCTTTGAAAACTTGGCATTTCTTTTAAAGGGCAAAAAGCTTGATTATCTGGTGGTTAACCATATGGAGCCTGACCACTGTGCCACAATGAGCGAATTGGTGCTGCGTTACCCCGAGGTAAAGGTGGTGGGCAACGCCAAAACCATCAAGATGATAAAACAGTTTTTTGATTTTGATATCGACTCTCGTGCGGTCATTGTAGCAGAGGGGGACACTCTTTCCACAGGCAAGCACACCTTCCAATTTGTGATGGCACCAATGGTGCACTGGCCCGAGGCGATGATGACTTACGACACCTTAGACAAGGTGCTGTACACCGCCGACGCCTTTGGTACATTCGGGGCACTAAACGGCAATCTGTTTGCAGATGAAGTGAATTTTGAAAATGAATGGTTGCCCGAGGCACGCAGATATTACACCAACATAGTGGGCAAATACGGCACACAGGTTATGGCAACTTTAAAAAAGGCACAGACCTTGGACATTGAGCTGTTGTGCCCCTTGCACGGCCCCATCTGGCGTAAAAATATCGGCTGGTTTATAGACAAATACATCCACTGGGGCACCTACACCCCCGAGGATAACGCCGTGATGATTGCCTATGCCTCTGTATATGGCGACACGGAAAATGCCGCAAATATCTTGGCAAGCAAGCTGTCCGAGCTGGGGGTAAAAAACATCGCTATGTATGATGTTTCCGCAACTCACCCAAGCGTTATTGTGGCGGAAAGCTTCCGTTGCAGCCATCTTGTGTTCGCTTCCACCACATATAACGCAGGGATTTTCTGCAATATGGAAACGGCTCTTTTGGATTTAAAGGCACACAACCTGCAAAACCGCACGGTGGCACTGATAGAAAACGGCTCGTGGGCGGCAACGTCGGGGAAATTGATGGGCGAGATTTTCAGTGGTATGAAAGATATGAGGGTGATAGAGCAAACCCCTTCCATAAAATCATCGGTGAAGGAGGCTCAATTAGAGCAGCTTGAGAGTTTGGCGGCGGCGATTGTTGCCACTATGCCAAAGCAGGAGGAAAAGCCCACAGACTCGCAGGAAAAAATCGACAAAAATGCAATGTTCAAGCTGTCCTATGGTCTGTTTGTCTTGACTGCAAGGGAAAAAGACAAGGACAACGGCTGTATTATAAACACGGTTATGCAGATAACCGACTCACCAAAACGCATTGTAATCGGGGTCAATAAGGCAAATTACACCCACGATATGATTGAGAGAACAGGGGAATTTAACCTGTCGGTGCTCACCCAAGAAGCCCCCTTTAAGCTGTTCCAAAACTTTGGTTTTCAAAGCGGCAGAGACACGGACAAATTTGCAAGCTGCCCCCAAAAGGTACGCAGTGAAAATGGCATAGTGTACCTAGAAAAATATTCAAACGCAGTGCTGTCCGGCAAGGTAATCTCCAGCCAAGATATGGGCACACACACCCTGTTTGTGGCGGATGTGACCCAAGCAAAGGTACTAAGTGAGGTGCCATCGGTAAATTATGAGTACTATTTTGCCAACATAAAGCCAAAGCCACAGCCCACAGCAGAAAAGAAAAAGGGCTTTGTCTGCAAAATTTGCGGATATGTGTACGAGGGCGACACCCTGCCGGCGGATTTTATCTGTCCACTGTGCAAGCATGGGGCAGAGGATTTTGAACCGCTGAAATAGGCACAAAGCACCCACTAAAGCATAAGTGACTGCACAAGCCTTGCAGCACCTGCAAAGACAAAGCATACAATAAACCCCACAGCGGTGGGAATAAAAAGAGACAGTGCAGTCCATTTTAAACTGCCTGTTTCTTTTTTTATAGTGAGCAAGGTGGTGGAGCAGGGCCAGTGGAACAGGGAAAATAGCAGCACCGACACAGCGGTTATCCACGTCCAGCCGTTTGCTAAAAGCAATTCCTTTAAGGCGGAAAGATTGTCAAATTCCATAATACTGCCCGAGGAAAGATAGCCCATAATGATGATGGGAAAAACAATTTCGTTGGCAGGAAACCCCAGTATAAAGGCGAGCAAAATAATCCCGTCCATACCAAGCAGATGGGCGAAGGGCTGTAAAAAATCCGAACAGCAGGCAAGCAGGCTCACATCCCCCAAGGTTACATTTGCCAGCACCCATATGAGCAGTCCGGCAGGTGCGGCAACCGCCACGGCACGCCCCAAAACAAAAAGGGTTCTGTCAAAAATTGAACGGACGATAACCTTGCTAAGCTGTGGCATACGGTAGGAGGGCAGCTCCAGCGTAAAGGAGGAGGGCACTCCCTTTAAGATGGTTTTTGACAGCAGCTTTGACACAGCAAGGGTCATAAAAACCCCGAGGACTATGACGGCACTAAGCAGTATAGCCGAAAGAAAAGAGCCGCTAAGTCCACCCACAGTGCCCATAAAAAACATAGACATAATGGCAATCAAGGTGGGATATCTGCCATTGCAGGGCACAAAGCTGTTGGTGATGGTGGCGACAAGCTTTTCCCGTGGGGAGTCGATAATGCGACAGCCCACAATGCCGGCGGCGTTGCAACCAAAGCCCATGCACATAGTGAGAGCTTGCTTGCCGCAGGAGTGGCATTTTTTAAAGGGATTGTCTAGGTTGTAAGCTATTCTCGGCAGATATCCAACGTCCTCTAAAAGGGTGAATAGAGGGAAAAATATTGCCATTGGGGGCAGCATAACCGCCACCACCCAGGCTAAAACACGGTACACCCCAAGCACCAGCAGATTGTTTAGCCATAAAGGGAGGGCAATCGCAGAAAAAAAGATGGACATTTTATCCCCAAACCAAAATAACACTTGGGATAAAAGCTGGGAAGGGTAGTTTGCCCCCACTATAGTTATCCAGAAAACCACCGCTAACAATAGCAGCATAATGGGGTAGGCGGTGAGCTTTCCTGTGAGAATTTTGTCGATTTTCCTGTCCTTTTCAGCATAGAGGGAGGTGCCGTAATGGACGATATCCTCGCAGATATTTTCCGCCGTTTCAACGATACAGGACACGATGCTATCCCTTAAAAGGGTTCGGTCTATGCCGCTGTCCTGTAAAACTTTAGTGGCTAACGCCAACACCCTTGAAACCTCCTCATTTTTTAAAATGTCATAGCCCAGATAGGCACGAAGGTCGCTTATGAGAGAGGAGTCATAATCTAAAAGCTTTAAACTCAGCCAGCGAGCGTTTACCCTGCCCCCTGTTATATGCTCGAGGGTAGGCGATACTATGGCAATGGCTCTTTCAATGGGTTTTGGGTATGGCAATCGAAGTGGGTTTTGTGCTCCCATTGGTAAAGTCAAAAGGTCAAGAGCAGACAGCAGCTCCGTTAAACCATTCTTATTTCGGGCGACAGTCCCCACCACAGGCACTCCTAATTTGCTGGACAAACGGGGCAAATCAAGGGTGATGCTTTTGGCGGCGGCTTCATCCATAAGGTTTATACACACCAGTACATTGGGAGAAATTTCCATAGCTTGCAGCACAAGGTTTAAATTTCTTTCAAGACAGGTGGCATCGCACACCACCACCACGCCGTCAGGCTTGCCAAAGCAGATGAAATTTCGTGCTACCTCCTCCTCGGTGGAATGTGCCATCAGGGAATATGTGCCGGGAATGTCCACCATAACATAGCCTTGCTTTTCGCTTTTGCAGTAGCCCTGAGCACAGGTGACGGTTTTCCCCGGCCAGTTGCCGGTGTGCTGGTTAAGCCCTGTTAGCCCATTAAAAACGGTGCTTTTGCCTACGTTTGGGTTGCCGGCAATGGCGATAACCTTGTCAGTTTTGTTCTGTTTTTTAATTTCCAAGCTCGAATTTAAGGCATTTATTCCAATGGAACTGTTGGTAAGACCCATAATTTCACTCCTTTCCTGCCGGTTTGCGGCAAACTAAAATGTTTTTACAGTCCTCACATCTAAGGGCGATAACCGCACCTCGGATTAAAAATGCCGTGGGGTCGCCCTGAGGACTGCGTCCCAAGCACTCCACGCAGGTGCCGCTAATTAAGCCGATATCCAGTAGCCGTCTGCGTATGCTGCCTGTGGATAAAAGACAGATGACGGTAGCTTTTTCGCCGGGAAGAATAAGATTTAAACCGACATTATTTTCCATAAAACTCACTTCGCAATACTAAAAATCAGCAGGGGAAAAACCCCGCTCATACTAATATATTGAAAACCACCCCCCCTTTGTTACCAAGGTGCTTGACAATGGGGGGCGTGTGTGTTATAAATATAAAAGCGTATAAAACTAAAATAAAATTTAATATAGAAGGCAAGAGTTTCCGTAAGGAATTGATAGAGAATTTGGTGTAAATCCAAAACGAACCCGTCACTGTAAGAGGAAGCTGTAAACCATTGTGCCATTGGAATTTTATTCCGAGAAGGCGGTTTGCGGCGTTGAACTCAAAGTCAGGAGAACTGCTCGTGTCTTTTAAAATGTAACTGCGGTGAATCAGTGCATTTTGAACGGTACAAGGGCAAGGAATGTCTTGCGGTACTGTTATTATTCAAAACGGCCGCAGGGCTGTTTTTTATTTGCTTAAAATCAAAAATGACAGCCCTAAAATGCACTGTAGCTGTTTATACAGCTATAGTTAGTGTAGTAGGCATAGCTTTCGTCAGTTGCAAATGGCGGCACTGTGTCTATGGTCTTTCTGATAGGCAGAGGGACATACAAAATATATTTTAGAGGAGAATTAATATGAAATTTACCAAAAATGAAAGGAAAATGCTATCCGCCGCTTTTGTTGTGGCGTTGCTTTTTGCCTTTCCTCAAAGGGCGAGTGCCATGCACATTATGGAAGGGTATCTCCCTGCCGGCTATTGCGTGGCGTGGGGGGCGGTGTGCATACCATTTCTTGTGTGGGGAATGATTTCCATTAAAAATGTGGTGCGTGACCACCGCAAGGTGCTGCTGCTTTTGGCGATGATGGGGGCGTATGCCTTTGTGCTGTCGGCACTTAAAATACCCAGCGTGACAGGATCCTCCAGCCACCCCACCGGCACAGGGCTTGGTGCTGTGCTGTTCGGGCCTAGCGTTATGGCGGTTTTGGGTATAATAGTACTGCTTTTCCAAGCCATATTACTGGCTCACGGTGGACTTACAACACTGGGTGCAAACACCTTTTCTATGGGCATAGCAGGGCCATTTGTCACCTTTGGAGTGTACAAAATTATGAGAAAATGCAAGGCTAACCGTGGTGTGTCCGTGGGTGTCGCCTGTGCCTTGGGAGATTTATTTACATACTGCGTAACCAGCGTTCAGCTAGGCCTTGCACACCCAAGTGCAGTGGGTGGCGTGGGTGCTTCCATTGTAAAATTTATGGGGATATTCGCAGTTACACAGGTGCCACTTGCCATTGTGGAGGGCATACTTTCAGCGGTGGTGATAATGATGCTGGAATCCTTTGCAAAGCCGGAGCTTATGGAAATCGGCTACCTAGACGGAGGTAAATAAGATGAATAAAAAGACTATTTGGACAATAATCGCACTGCTTTTGGTGTGTATCGCCATAGCGGTAATACCCCTTATGACCATAAAGGACAGTGAATTTGGGGGAGCAGATGGACAGGCAGAGGAAGCGATAGGGGAGATTGCACCGGAATACGAGCCTTGGTGCGAAAGCTTGATAGAGCTGCCCGGCGGCGAGACGGAAAGCCTGCTCTTCTCTTTGCAGGCGGCAATGGGTGCATCGGTTTTAGGCTACGGCTTTGGCTATTTTGTGGCGAGAAAAAAATTCAGTAAGGAAAAAGATGAATAGAAAATCACATTCTCACTCCCATTCCAGTGGGGCGATATCCATAGATATATACGCACAAAAATCAAGATTAAATAGAGTTAACCCAAGTGTAAAGCTTGGGTTTTCCCTAATTGTACTGCTCCTTTGCGTTGGCTCACAATCCCCATTTTTCTGTCTGTTTGTGGGGGTTACAATGGTGTGCTTTATAGTATTATTAGGTAAAACACCCTTGGGGTATGTGGTAAAGCTTATTAAACTGCCAATATTTTTTATCCTGATAAGCTGCGGTGCTATAGTGATAAACTTTTCAAAGCAACCCCTTGGATTTTTGGATTTATCCTTTTTTGGAGGGTATCTGTCGGTGACAAAACACAGCCTAGCACAGGGTGGGCGGATGTTTTTTAAAGCCTATGGGGCGGTGAGCTGTATGTATTTTTTAAGCCTTTCCACACCCATGCAGGAGCTTATTGCGGCTATGGGAAAGCTGCACCTACCCAAAATTTTCATCGAGCTTATGTATCTTATATATCGATACATTTTTCTATTGATGGAGGTGCAAAGGGAGATGACGGTGTCGGCAAAATCTCGTCTTGGGTACTGGGGGTACAAAAATTCTATCTATACTTTAACCCATATCAGCGGCAATTTGCTTGGGTCAGCCTTTAAAAGAAGCCGTGACTGCTTTGATAGCATGGAGGCGAGGTGCTATGAGGGAAATCTCGGCTTTTTGCACAGCGAAACCCCTATAAAATTGTGCCACACTGTGCCTATGGCGGCGTATATAGCACTGCTTACGGTGCTATGGTAACTACTGAAAAGAAAGGGAGCTTATTTATTTTGACCGAAAAAAATGACACACTGCTGGAGCTTGCGGGGGTTAGCTTTGCCTATCCCGACAGCGAAAAGGGGCTAAAGAATATCTCTGTAAAGCTGGGTAAAGGGGAAAGAATAGCGGTTTTGGGGAACAATGGGGCAGGAAAATCCACATTTTTTCTGCTTTGCAACGGCATTTTAAAGCCCTATGAAGGAAAGGTTTTATATGAGGGGCATGTGGTGACGCGGCAACGCAGTGACCTTGTTCACCCGCGTAAAAATGTGGGGGTGGTGTTCCAAGATGCGGAAAATCAGATTATCGCCTCCACGGTGGAGGGGGAGGTTTCCTTTGGCCCTATGAACCTGCGGCTGGAAAAGCAGGAGGTTTGCCGCCGTGTGGAAAAGTCTCTCGAGGAGATGGATTTGCACGGCTACCGCCACCGTCCACCTCAATATTTAAGCGGCGGAGAAAAAAAGCGAGTGAGCATCGCCGACATACTGGCTATGGAGCCTAAAATTATTCTCTTTGATGAGCCGACTGCCTCCCTTGACCCACAAAATGTGGCACTGCTAGAGGACACCTTAGAAAAACTCAGCGGTGAGGGGATAACCCTTGTGGTGTCCACCCACGATGTGGATTTTGCCTATCGCTTTGCCAGCCGTGGCATCGTGTTTAGCGGTGGAGAAATACTGCTGGACACAGAGATAGACAAGGTGTTTAGCGACACCGCTGTGCTGGAAAAATCCGGACTTTGCAAGCCGCTGATATATGAAATGTCACAACTTATAAGGGAAAAAACAGGGGGCAATTCCCAGCTGCCCTTGCCTAAAACTATCAAGGAAATGGAAGCTTTCCTTTCGGAAAGTATTAAACTTTAAAAATAATTCACCACAAAGCCAAAACAAACAGCACCCCTTTTGCCACGTCAACCGCAGGCATAGGGGTGCTGTTTTTTCTTAAGATAAGGGCGGCTTGATTTGTGCTGCTGCCCTTATAAAATAAGTGATGATTAGTGTATACTATTGCTAAAAAATTACTTTATAAGCTGTGCCAAGGTTTCGGCGGTTATGCTGGTGTCCAGCACCTTGACAAGCTTTGAATTGTTGTAGTAGGCAACGCAAGGGAAGGAGGTTACGCCAATGCGTTTTGCCAGTCCATCGGATTTATAGATGTCCACACGAGCTACAGAAAGTGTGTTTTCGTGCTCCTTTTCAAAGCCCTCAACAACGGTTAAAAGCTCTCTGCTGGCGGCATCCGCTGCGTTATATATGTAAGCGATGGTGGGCTTGCCCTCGTTTAAAATTTGCTTTTCGTAGGCTTCCTCCTCGGCTATAAACTTTTCAGCGGCATACCCTGCTATAGCACCGTCACCAACTGCTGTGGCAACCTGCTTTAAGAACTTGTCACGGACATCGCCCACAGCGAATACGCCACGGACATTTGTCTCCATTTTTTCATTGGTCAAAAGATAACCTGCACGGTTCATATCCAAAATGTCCTTGAAAATTTCCGTGTTTGGCAGATAGCCGATAAATAGAAAACAGGTGTCAACCTTGGTTGGCATAAGCTCCCCTGTTTTGACATTTTTCAAAACTACCGTGTCAAGATGTCCATCACCCTCAAAGCTGTCGGTGACGGTGTTCCACAAAAATTCCATTTTAGGGTTGCTCATAGCCTGTGCCTTGGCAATCTCGTTGCAGTCCATCTTGCCTTCCTCGTGCATTATGGACACTAAAACCTTGCTTGCAAATTTTGTGAGGAACATACCCTCCTCGATGGCGGCGTCTCCGCTGCCGATAACCATAACGGTTTTGTCGGTGTTTGCGGCGGCGTCACAGGTAGCACAAAAGGAGATGCCCTTGTCATAAAGATAGTCACCCTCGTTTTTAGCTCCGGTCAAACGTGGCTTTCCACCTGTTCCCACAATAACTGCTTTGGCGATATATTTGTTTCTAAAGGTTTCCACAACCTTTTCTTCGCCGGAAAAATCCACGCTGCGAACGTCCGTCAATTTAAAATCAACCCCGAACTTTTTCGCCTGCTTGTGGAAAAGCTCCATCAGCCCAAGACCTGTTGCCCCCTCGGGAAAACCGGGGTAGTTTTCAATTTCGTTGGTGTATGTGGCAAGACCGCCAACCAGTGCCTTTTCAATGATAAGAGTTTTCAGCCTAGCACGGCCGCAGTATATGCCAGCCGTCAAGCCGCCCGAGCCGCCACCGATTATAACAACGTCATAATGTTCAATTTTCTTTTCCATAATATCCTCCGAAAGCTTCAAAATGAAGCGGTAAATTTATAGGTTAATAATAAAATAAGGGCAGGGGGCAACTAAAAAGAGATTAGCTGCTCTCTGCCGATTTTTGTTTTACATAAAGTATTTTGCAAGCAGTTTGCTGCCAAAAAATGCCCCTGTGAACAGGAACACAGCGAAAACCCAGCCGGAAAGTGACAGGGATGCAATGCTTGAAAACAGTGCACCGATGTTACAGCCACCGGCAAGACGAGCACCATAGCCCATCAATAAGCCACCAAGAGTCGCCGCAATAATTTGCTTGAAATTCTTGATTTTTTTAAATTTAAACTGTGATGCCAGCAAAGTTGCCATCAAAGCACCAAAGATTATGCCAAAGTTTATCCACGAGCCAGTGTGGTTCAAAATACCATTATTTAATGTGGCTTGAGCACCGGGAGAGGAAAAATACCACCATTTGTCAACATTGC
Source organism: Oscillospiraceae bacterium (assembly GCA_036667055.1). Taxonomy (GTDB): domain Bacteria; phylum Bacillota; class Clostridia; order Oscillospirales; family Ruminococcaceae; genus RGIG3102. The sequence continues at coordinate 19,923 of JAVWUR010000008.1, read as the reverse complement.
CGCCCACAAGGCGATACAGCCAAGCACCCCAGTTTGCAAAGGTGCCGGAAACACCCCAAGGCGAACCGGTGGATGCAAAGATTGCAATGTTTAAAATTGAAAGTAAAACTGCCCCCGTCACATAGGTAAATGGGTTTTTGAAGATTTTTTTATAGTAGGTGTTCTTGCTCACCTTATCCCAAAAATCCTTCAATTACAGACACCTTCCTTTATAAGTATTAGGCATTATAAGCTACAAAAATTATTTTGTAACTTCAATAACTACTTCCCATTCGCCGTCATCAACTTCTTCAACTTCTACATTGTAGCTTTGGTTTCTTGCCCATTCAGGAATGTTTTTCATAGCACAGCTATGGTCGATTTGTGCGATAACAACATCGCCAACCTTGCATTTTTCAATTTGCTTTTGAACCTTCATAAGTGGAATTGGACAAGCCTCGCCTAAACAGTCAATTGTAAATTCTGCCATAATAATATCCTCCGTTTAAAATAAATAAATTTAATTTGTTAATGTGAAACTGCTATTCTTCATCGGTTGTGCCCATACGCTTTTTTTCGTAAAGGTCAGCGGCTATATACAGTAGGAATATAACCAAAAGCTGTATCACTACAGCACCTGCCCAGCCGAAAACGTCAGGCAAAAAGATGCGGGGTGCAGTTGCGTTAAAGTTTACTGTCCACCAGCCCATATGGTTTGCACCGATAAGAGAGCCGACGACAAAAAAGAACAGGCTTATCATCTGCATACTGAAGCCCTCGCCCACACGCATAAGCGTGCCCGAGGCACAGCCGCCTGCAATGACCATACCTATGCCAAACATCACTCCGCCCACTGCGGTAGCAACGCTTATAGGCATAATATAGCCTTGACCGGGGATTGCTTCGCCATTTATAAACGCACCGTATTTTATGGCGGTAAAGCCTACAGTGGTTATTGCAAAGGCGATGAGAACTGCTCGTGTAACGGAAGTTGAACCGGTGATACAGGGGTCACGCATTGAGGCGGTGAAGCAAAACCGAGATTTTTGAAGGGTGAAGCCGAAACAGGACCCAAAAACCCAGTATAACGCCAAAGTGCCATTTTTTTGACCCAGTAGAACTGCGACAACAGCTATAAACACGAAAACAAGCACACCAAATGGAACTTGGTTAGGCTTTTTTTTGCGTGGTGCACGAGCCACATGAGTGCTCGAAGGTTGATTTTCGTTTTCTTGCATTCTTTGAAACCTCCTAATTTAATTTTAGTACAAAGAAGGAAATGCTTTACTACAATCCCCATTATAGCATATTGTTAAAAGTTTCACTATCCGACCTACTTATGCTATATAAGAATTTGTGATAACACTTGCTTATAACTTTTTTTGCCATAGGCATTGCTTTTAGAGCCATAACTGGTATAATAATATCCAATACCAAACTCGTTAATATAATAACAAACAGCTACAATAAAAACAACAATTAGGAGGTATAGCCTTGCAACTGGAACACATCCTGCTGTTTTATAAAATAGCAAATGAAAAGAGCATATCCAAGGTGGCAAGCTCCAACCACATCTCTCAGCCGGCGTTGAGCCAGCAGATGCAAAAGCTGGAGGAGGAGGTGGGTCAGCGACTTTTGGAACGCTCCAACCGTGGAATAGAGCTTACCAGTGCCGGTGTGATAATGCAAAAATATGCGGCACAGTTTCTACAGCTTTACGACAATCTTCAGGAGGATTTGGAAAATCTACAGGCAAATTTCGGCACTGTTAGGATAACTGCAACCTCGGTGGCGGCAAGCTATGCTCTGCCCTGCTCACTGTTTAAGGTAAAACAGCGGTTCCCCGTTTACAATTTCAGCCTTAACGCCATAAATTCTGCGGAGGTGATAAATCGTGTTAAAACGGGAGCCACCGACATAGGCTTTGTGGTGGGTAAAACCGACGAGCCGGACATCATATGCACCGAGGCGTTTTCCGACAAGATATATCTTGTGGCAAAAGCCGATTATAATATAAAGGATAATATATTAAAAAAAGAGCTGTATAAATATCCCTTGATTATGCTAAACGAAAGCTTTAGCTCCTATCGATTAGTGAAGGAATATATTATAGAGCAGGGCATAGCGGCGGATAAATTAAAGATTATGTGCCATTTAGACTCCACCGAGAGCGTGAAAAGTGCGGTTATGTCCCAGCACGGCCTTGCGTTTTTGCCCTATATGGCAATGAAAAAAGAGCTGTATCAAAAGCAGCTCAAAATTATAAATTTAGAGGACTTTGATTTAAACTATGATGTTTATTCCATACATAGAACCAAAGCGGAGATTGGCAACGACAAGCTGTATGAGGTGATAAAATATTTTATCACCACTGTAAATAAAAGTATCTGCTGATATGGGGGCTTTTTCTCTTACCCTATAGCAAAAATAGCAGCAGGTAATGTTGAGAAAATTTGTCCGATTGTGGGGCAAAATTTGTGGGCTAAGGCTTTACCACCGTGATTTCCCATATGCCATTCATTGGCTCTTCAACCGAGACAATAAGCTTGTGGCTTTCGCAAAAGGCGGTGACGGATTCCACCGTGCAGCTATGGTCGGTGACTATCCTAACGCTGTCACCGCTGTGCTTCATATTTTTGCACTGTTGCAGCTTCATCACCGGCACAGGGCACATATCACCAAGGCAGTCAAGCTCTGTTTTCATTTTGCACCTCCCCAAGGGGATAACCCCCTTAAAACCTATAGATTAATTGTAAATTCAGTATACCATACAACTCATTCAAGAGAAAGGGCTTTTAGATGAAGGTGGATTTTTACGGCAGATTTGTTGGGGAAAATGAGAAGAAATATGTGGAGGATTGCCTGCAATCAGACCTTATGTCACCACAGGGCTATGGAAAAAGGGCAAAAGAAGCCGCCGCAAGGGCACTGCACAGCACCGAGGTACTGCTCACCCCAAGCTGCACCGCCGCACTGGAGCTTGCCTTTAAAACCATGGGGCTAGCACAGGGGCAGGAGGTTATAATGCCCTCCTTCAACTTCCCCTCGGCGGCAAATGCGGTGATAAACGCCGGCGGCAAGCCCGTATTTTGCGACATTGAGGGGGAAACCCAAAATATATCAATACAGGATTTAGAAAATAAAATAACGGACAGAACACGAGCCATAGTGCCAATACACTACGGTGGGGTGGCGGCGGATATGGAAAAAATCCTTGCCATAGCAAAGAAAAACAAGCTTTTGGTGGTGGAGGATGGGGCACAGGGAATAGGTGCTTTTTGGAACAAAACCCCGCTAGGCACAGTTGGGGATATGGGGGCTATCAGCTTTCACGCCACCAAAAATATCACCTGCGGCGAGGGCGGCTTGCTGTGGACAAGGCAGGAATTTTTAGACAGGGCGAATATACACAGGATGCACGGCACCAATCGCCACAATTTTTTAAATGGGGAATGTGACCGCTACACTTGGAATATGTGGGGTTCCTCCTACATACCCAGTGAAATTAGCTGTGCACTGCTGCTGTCTCAGCTGGAAAACCTTGACAGGGTGACACGCCATAGAGTTAAAATCGCACAGGCGTACACCTCGGTGCTGGAAAAGGGGGAAAAAGAGGGCAAATTTTGCCTAATGAAGATACCCGATTATGCTCAATATAATGGACATATATACTATCTGCGGTTTGAAAATGGCAAAACCCGTGACAGGGTTATGGACAATTTAAGGGGACAGGGTATAGAGAGCAAGAGCCATTATTTCCCGTTGCACTCCTCCCCAATGGGGCAAAGCTTGGGGTATAAGCCCTCGGATTTAAAGGAGAGTGCCCTATGCTTTGAAACGCTGCTGCGGCTGCCAATACACTGTCAAATGGAAGAAAATTCCGCAAGAGAAGTTGCACAGCACATCTTAAAAATGTTATGACGGAGCGAGTATGTATAAATTAGGACTGGTAATACCGGTATATAATTCCACAAAATCTGTAAAAATTCTGCTGGACGAGATAGACAGGGTACTTTTGGGCGTCTGCCACCACAGCTATCTTGTGGACGACAGCGGTAAAGAAGAAATATTTGAATATCTAAAAGCTGCCTGCTGCAATAAAAACACAACGATAATAAGGCTGTGCAAAAACTATGGACAGCAAAGTGCCATACTGTGCGGAGTGCGTCAGGCGATAGCCGATTGCGACATTGTGGGGACTATGGATGACGATTTGCAGGACGAGGCAAGGCTGCTGCCACAAATGTTGCAGCTTGTGGAAAAGGGAAGGTGCGATTTAGTGTACGCTGTGCCAAAAACAGAGGCGAGGGGGGCGGTGCGGCAGCTGGGCAGCCGTTTGCGAGACGGGTTTTTCACGGCGGTTTTTGGGTTAAAAGGGGGCTTAAAGGTCAGCGGCTTTAGGATGATGTCACACACCTTGGCACAAAAGGTTTGCCTTTGGCAAGGGGGATATTTTTATATGTCCGCAGCGGCATTGCAGCATAAGCCCATAGTAAAAAACATCGTATACCATCGGCGAAAACGTCCCTTTGGGAAAAGCGGTTACAACCTAAAAAGACTTTCGGCAATATACTTTAAATTGCTTGTAAACTATTCCCCTTTAAAAGGGTTTTTTAAAGAAAAAACGGTGGACACACCCTACAAAATCAAGGAAATTTTAAAAGGAGAGCCTATGAAAAAATTGATGCTGCTGGGAGGAGGCAACTGCCAGCTAAGTGCCGCAAGGTACGCTTTTGAGCAGGGAATAGAGGTGGTGCTTGCGGATTATACCCCCATGCCACCGGCGGCAAAATATGCCAAAAAGCATTTGAAGATAAGCACCTTTGACATTCCTGCCTGCCTTGAAAACGCAAGGAGCGAGGGGGTAAACGGTGTTATGACAATAGGCACAGACCAGCCGGTTTACACCGGTGCGGTGATTAGCGAAAAGCTAAAATTGCCTGCGACCATAAACGTTGAAACCGCCTTTGCTGTCACAAACAAGCAGAGAATGAAAACCTTGATGACGCAAAATGGAATACCCACGGTAAACTATTGCTTTATCGGGGAAAATTCCACCCTAGAGGAGATGGAAAAGCTGTCGCTGCCCCTAGTCATAAAACCCTTGGACAGCCAAGGACAGCGGGGCATTTTCAAGCTTTCCACCCCACAAGAGGTGCTGGAACATCTAAAGAAAACCCTCAGCTTTTCTAGGTGTCCACTTGCCCTGGTGGAAGAATTTTATGACAGCGATGAGATAACGGTGAGCGGCTGGGTCAAAAATGGCAAGCTGTACCCCTTGACCATCACCGACCGTCTGCTATACCCCTCAAAAAAGAATATAGGCATCTGCATAGGCCACCGTTTCCCCTCGGTGCATATGGACAGGCACGATGAAATTGTGGACATCTGCAACCGTCTAGTGTCGGTGTTTAAGATAGGGGAGGGGGCACTTTATGTGCAGCTTTTGGTGGGGGAAAAAGGCATAAAAGTAAACGAGCTTGCCTGTCGTATCGGGGGAGCGTTTGAGGACTTTTTTATCCCCTATGTCACGGGCTTTAACATTTTAAAAGCGGTGGTAAATTCCTCCTTAGGGGAAGAGGTGAGCGTGGAGGAATTAAAGGGCTTTGATATGCGGCACTGCAAAAAGTACGTCGCCACACAGCTCACCTTTTGCGACAGCGGAAGGGTAAAGAGCATAACCCCACTGGAAGAGATAAAAGCACTGCCATATATCATTGACGCAGGGTACAACTATCACGAGGGGGACACTCTACCAATGGTGGAAAATGCCACCGCACGGTTTGGCCACGCTGTGATAGTGGGCGAAAATGAAGAGGCATTAAAAAGCTATATAGATGATTTTTATAGCAAGCTACAGGTCAAGAGCGACGAGGGAAAAGAGCTGCTGCACCGTTTTTATCCGGCTATATAAGTTTACATACGCCGCTATAAAAAAGGGCGGCACACCATCAATATATCATAGGAGTTAAATTTGAAAAAATTATTTGGAATGTTAATGCTAGTCACACTGCTTTTTAGCGGCTGTGGCAAGCCAAAATATGAAATCAATATAGCACAGCAATATGGCATCGCCTATGCACCCCTTGCCATAATGGAGCAAAAGCACTTTTTGGAGGACAGCCTGCCGGGAATAAAGGTCAACTGGAAACAGTTTGGCGGCCCTACCTCCATTCGTGAGGGGATGTTAAGCGGCGACATTGACATTGGTTTTATGGGGGCGGCCCCTGTGCTGGTGGGCATAGACAACGGTATGCCTTGGCGGTACGCCTGTGGGATAAGTGCCAACGAGGTGGCTATTGTCACGGACAATCCAAATGTGAACACACTGGCGGATTTTACTAAAAAGGACAGAATAGCCATCCTTTCCCCTGCCTGTACACAGCACGTTTTACTGTGTATGCTGGCACGGGAGCAGCTGGGCGACCCACATATATTGGATGTGCAGACGGTGTCTATGAGCCACCCCGACGCAGCGAGTGCCCTAATTGCCAATACCGAGATAACGGCACACGTTTCCACACCGCCCTACATCTCCGAGGAGCTAAAGGCAGGGGCACACAAAATTGCCACAGGCAGGGAGATAATGGGGGAGCACTTCACCTTTATTACAGGGGTGGCGATGGAGGATTTTCACAGAGAAAGACCCAAGGAATACGCAGCGTTTATCACCGCACTGGAAAAATCAATAAGCTATATAAATGACAATATGGATGAAGCCGTCAAGATACTGGCACCGCTGTATGATTTAAGTGAAGGCGAGCTAAAGGAGCAGATGACCTACGAGGGCACAATATATTCTACCCGACTTGAGGGCACAGCCGCTTTGAGCAAGGCTATGTATGAAATGGGCTTTATCAAAAACAACCTAAAGTTTGAGGATGTAACTTTTGACAATGTAAACAAGGAGTAAAGGGTGAAAACAACCGTCAACAAATTTCCCAAAATAGTCACAAGGCTCTTTTGGATAACAATATTTATATTAGTCTGGCAGGGGTATGTAAAGCTTTTTGATGTGTCGCCCATGCTTTTTCCTCCAGTGGAGGAGATAGTAAAGGAGCTGTGGCAGGGGTTTGTCACAGGGGATTTGCTGGCACAGACACTATATTCTATGTGGATAATAGTTTTAGGTTTAGCGGTGGCGGCGGTAGCGGCATTTTTGCTGGCACTGCTGTCGGGGATAAACGGCGTCACAAACAGCTTTGTAGACACCTTGATGACAATTATGCACCCATTGCCGGGGCTGGCACTGCTGCCGCTGGTGATAATGTGGTTTGGCACAGGCAGCCTAGCGGTGCTGGTGATAATAGTACATTCCGCCCTTTGGCCCATACTGCAAAACATATTGACAGGCTTTAAAAGCGTGCCCCAGATATACTTGGACACGGCAAAAAGCTTTTCCCTTGGGGGTGCTGCCACCGTGTTTGAGATTATGCTGAAAAGCTCCATGGCGTACATAATCAGCGGAGTAAAAATCGGCTGGGCGAGAGCTTGGCGTGCACTCATAAGTGCGGAGATGGTGTTTGGAGCGGTGGGAAACAAGGGCGGCATAGGCTGGTTTATACTAAAACAGCGAACCTTTATGAACACCGCAGGGCTTTTTGCCGGTATAATTGTGGTGATTGCCCTAGGGGTTCTGGTGGAGGACTGCATCTTTGCCTTTGTGGAAAAAAACACCGTGAAAAAATGGGGAATGATTAAAGAACAGGGCGGTGAGGGATAGCTATGCTGAAATGTGATAATGTGAGCAAAAGCTTTAGCACACAGGACAAAAACACGGTGGTGCTGGAAAACTTAAATTTGAATGTGGAAAAGGGCGAGCTGTTTGTGATACTGGGGCAGAGCGGCTGTGGAAAATCAACGCTTTTGCGGCTGATGGGCGGTTTTATAAAGCCGGACAGCGGAAAAATTTATCTGGACGGCAAAGAGGTGGAAAAGCCCTCTAAAGATGTGATTATGATGTTTCAAAGCTTTGACCAGCTTTTTTCTTGGTTCACTTTACAGGAAAATATCATCTATGCTTTAAAGAAAACCGGCGTGGAAAAGGACAGGGCAAAGGCGGCAAAAACAGCCAAGGAATACCTAGATAAAACAGGGCTTTCCGGCTTTGAAAACGCCTATCCCCATCAGCTTTCCGGCGGTATGAAACAGCGTGGTGCCTTGGCGAGAGCCTTGGCCATATCCCCAAAGGTGCTGCTTATGGACGAGCCGTTTTCCAGTATAGATTATCTGTCAAGGCTGTCTATGCAGCGGCAGGTGAAAACCCTCCAAAAGCAGACAGGGTCAACGGTTGTTCTCGTCACTCACGACATAGAAGAGGCGGTGGAGCTGGGGGATAGAATTGCTATATTAAGCAAAAATAACAAGGTGACACAGCTTATAGAAAACAGCACGGACAAGGATAATTTAATAAAAAAGCTAAAGGAATTGTTGGTGGTTTAAAAGCAAAAAAAGGACAGGCGGCACTGTGATTATGCCCCCTGTCCTTTTGTTATCTGCTCACCTTATACACCGTCACGTTTCCGTATTCTCCCCCATTTAAAAGGGAGATTATCCTCACACCATACTGCCCGTCAAAAAATTCTCCTGCCACGGTGCAGTGCTGGGTGCAAAACTCCTTTAGCGGCTCTAAAAACATAATGTTGCCATAAATTACGTTGTAATAGGGGCGGTTTTGGTAGATAAAATCCAGCTCATCGCTATAGATAATATATTCTATTTTGTGCTTTGAGACATACTCTTCAAGCTGCTGTACGTCTTTAATAAAGGGCAGGTTGCGGTAGTCATAAAGACAGCCGTTATCAAAATAAAAGTCGGCATTTAAATTGGCGATAACCGAGGCGTCTCTAGGCACGGTAGCGGATATTTTGTCAAGATATTCCCCATAGCTCGGGGCTTTAAAATGGGGGGCAATCTCTAGGGCACTCAAAGAAAAGGTCACGATTATCAAAGCGGTTAAAACAAGCTTTTGGTGCTTTTCAGCGAGGATTTTCACAGCGAAAACCACCAGCAGCCACATAGAGGGGAAAAGGAATACGATACTAGTTTGGCTGAACCTGCCAAGGAGGGTTATCCCACCCACAAGCCCTACTATAGAGGCGATAAGGGTGAAAATTCTATGGCTCATATGGGGCAATTCTCTTTTCATAACAAGCCCAAAGCCAAGGCATATGAGGGCACAAAGGGGAAAAAGTATAGACTGGAAAAGCAGACGGGGGACATAATATGTGCCGCTGTTTTGCTTTAATAGACGGCTGAAAAAGCCCCACAAGCCACCGATTTTTTCTCCCAGTGGGGCGAGGACGGAAAAATCCGCCTGTCCATATGCAAAATAATTCTTTATGAAATTGCCGTCCATCCCAAAGCTAATGCCTACTGCCCCTATGGCAAAGGGCAGTGTATACAGAATATATTTTAAAAGAAAAGAGTAATTTTTTTCTTTATAGCCCATATAAAGTAGCACTGTGCCGCAGGTACAGCCCACAAAAAAGCTGTTGGGGTGGATAAAGATACACAGCCCTGTGACAAGGCTTAAAAGAGCGATTTTTTTTGGGGATAAAGCCCTGTCGCTTAAAATAAAAAGGCACAGACACACCCCTAAAAGAATGAAAATATCGTTGCGGGCAAAATGGCAGGTATAAATAAACTGAATATCAACGCTCAATAAAACCATAGCACACAGGGCGATAAATTCACTGTCAAACAGCCGCAAAGCACATTTATAAAACACAAAAAGGCAGACACAGCCCACCACAAGGCTCAAAAGCCGCAAAGAGAATATATCATAGCCAAACACCCTTATAAAAAGCTCCTGTGCCAAGTGAAAAAGGCTTTTTATTGCGTGGGGGTGACGCACCTTTAAATCGAAAAATGGCTCGGTTACGCCTAGGCTGCCCCTTGCCAGCATCTCCCGTGAAAGCCCACCCAGCCAAGCTTCGTCCGAATGGACAAAGGGAAAATCCACAAGAAATATAAGCCCGACGCAAAAATATACAAGAAGGTATGCAAGGGGGATAAATGGGTGATTTTTCGTCACGGTATTCTCCTTTAAAAATGTTGTAATTTATATTAGTATAAGGCATTTTGTTCCATTAATAAAGGGGTATTGTTAAAAAATATACAGGTATTAAATAATAGTATACTATATAAGCATATCTTATGGCACAAAACCACTATAATAGAGTACAATTAGGTTGTGATATTATTAACTATGGCGTGAAGCACCATGGAAAAAATATAACTTTCTGCTTTACTACAAAAGCAAGGTTTTAATGCCTAAAAAACGGAGGAATATCTATGAGCTCATTTGCCAAAAAGTTTTCACTACTTTTGACAGTGGCTGTGGCAATTTCCACATTTACCGGTTGTAGTGGACACACCTTTGAAAAGGGTGAAAGCAAGCTTGTGGAGGTAAAGCAGCTTGCCGAATATACGCAAAAGGAAAATGTGACGGTGGTTGATATGCGTGCCCAAGAGGAATATGCAAAGGGTCACTTGCAGGGTGCTGTGAACATTCCTGTAAGCGAAATCGTCATCAACGTGCCGGTAAAAAATATGCTCACATCCAAAAAAAAGATTGAAAAATTACTCAGCAACGCAGGCATTTCAAACGATACCACGGTTGTTGCCTATGACGGCGACAAGATGAGTGCCGCACGTTTTCTGTGGACATTGTTTATGTATGGCCACGAAAATGTTATGGTAGTCAATGGGGGTATCGAGGCGATAAAGGCAAGCGGTGTTGAACTGTCCACGGAAACGCCAACCATTACACCGGCAGTGTTTACCGCAAAGGAACCCAGCAGTGAGTGGCTGGTAAAACAAGATAGAGTGCTTGAACAGGTTAATAATCCAGACCCAAATGTGATATTGTTAGATGTACGCAGTGACGAGGAATACATACAGGACGGCAAAATCCCCTCCTCGATAATGATGGACTACAACACAAATTACTATGGGGACAACACACTCAAGGACATTCAAACCACACAGATAAACTATTTGCAAGCGAAGATTTTCCCTGAAAACGAGATTATCATCTACTGCAAAACCTCTTTCCGTGCAGCACCGGTTTTTCTGCAGCTTTATGAGGCAGGATATCGTAACATCAAGCTGTACGATGGGGCATATTTAGAGTGGTCGCAAAATTCTTCCAACCCAATTGACCGTCCGGCAGGGGCACAAGCACCTACAAAACAGGACGCATCGTAGACAAGAGCGTGGCTCTTAACACATATAAAAAGATTTAGAGGATGAAATTTATGAAAAAAGTTATTGCATTGATGTTAACACTAGCACTAGTAGCAAGTATGCTTGTTGCCTGCGGCGAAAAACCAGCTCCGGCTCCGGCACCTACCGAAGCACCAAAAGCTACCGAGGCACCGGCAGAAAAACCAGCAACAGACGCTGTTAAAGATGCTGCAACAGGCTATTTTGCAAACTTCCCAGAGGATAGACATATGATAGGCGTCAAAGATTTGTTCGCAAAGATTGATGCAGGGGAAGAGATGGTTATTCTTGACGTTCGCCAGCCCGACGCATACGCAGAGGGTCACTTGAAAGGTGCTTACAACGTGCCATTGGGTGCAGATGTTGCAAAAGCATTGGAAGCTATTCCTGATGATGCAGCGGTTTTTGTAAACTGCTACACAGGTCAAACCTCCTCACAGGTGGTTGCACTTTTGAACATTGCAGGCAAGCACGTCACCAACATTCAAGGCGGCTACAAAAACGGAATTGCCACAACAGAGGGCTTTGAAAAATACATAGACAAGACAGCTTGCACACTGCCTACAGAAACTTATCCTGTAGATGATGCTATCGAGGCTGCTATCGCAAAATATTTTGACGATATGGCAGCATCAAGCTTTAAATACTTCAACTTCCCAGCTGACAAACTTTTGGAGCTGGTACAAGCTGAGAGCGAGGACTACACAATTCTTTCCGTTCGTAAGGCAGAGGACTTTGCAAAGGGTCACATTGCAGGTGCAATAAACATTCCTTTCGGCAAAGGTATGCAGGAAAAATTCAGTGAAATCCCAGCAGGTAAGCCGGTTATCGTTTACTGCTACACAGGTCAAACATCTTCACAGACCACAGCAACCTTGCGTATGCTGGGTTATGAGGCATACTCACTTGCAGGCGGTATGGGCAAAGAGGGCGGCGCAGGCTGGCTTGGAGCTAAAGGTCCGGTAGTCACAGAATAATATTAGCACAACAACTTCCATAAGATAAAAGGTGAGGGGCATACGTTTTGCGTATGCCCTTTGCTTTGCTGTAAATACGGCTCTATGCCCTTTGCGTTGCTGAAAATCGGCTCTATGCCGATAGCTGTGGTGTGCCCGTAAAATGGAAAATTTCGGCAATTAATAGGCTTTTGAGGTTGACTTATCAAGGGGGGTTCTCTATACTATTAGGTGAACAATTGCTATATAGCTAATTCAGGAGGAAATTTTATGGCACGACCCATTAAACTAAGGCGGATATGCGAGATGCCCAATATATCGGAGTTTGCCCCCACTAAAAAATCCAAAACTCCCATAGACACGGTGACATTGGCGGTGGAGGAATATGAGGTTATACGGCTTATAGATTATCTGGGCTTTACTCAAGAGGAGTGTGCAGCACAGATGAATGTGGCACGCACAACGGTGCAGGCGATATATGACGGCTCTCGGAAAAAGCTGGCGGACGTGCTGATAAACGGAAAAAAATTGTCCATAGCAGGGGGCAACTATGATGTATGCGTCCACTCGAAAAAATGCTGTGGAAAAAGCTGCAAAAACAGAAAATGCCAACAGGACACCTGCGAAAAGGGCGAGATGAGCTGTGCAGATGCTTGTGAAAATAATAAGATATAGTTATTGACATATGACAATAACAGTGGTAGAATAGTACCTATAGAAAGATGGAGGGTGTAATTTATGAATATTGCAGTAACCTATGAAAACGGGAATGTGTTTGGTCATTTTGGACACACGGAAAATTTTAAAATTTATAATGTAGAGGGCGACAAGGTTGTGTCCTCCAAGATAGTCAGTGCAGTTGGCAGCGGACACGGTGCATTAGCAGGCTTTTTGGCAGCGAACGGCGTGGATGCTCTCATATGCGGCGGAATAGGCGGCGGAGCAAGGACGGCTTTGGCACAGGCGAAAATTCAGCTTTACCCTGGTGTTGAGGGCAATGCAGATGCAAGCGTTGAGGCATTTTTGGCAAGAAACTTGCAGTACAACCCAAACACCACCTGCAATCACCATGGGGAGGGCGAGCAGGGCTGTGGCGAGCACAAATGCGGCGAGGATAAACATGGCTGCGGCGGCAATCATTAAAAAATAAAACACACAGTGAATTTTTAAAAAGCAGACTTTTGCAAAGATAAAAGTCTGCTTTTTCTTTTTAAAAGGTTATCACACTATAGTGGGCGAGTGCATATTATATATTTGAGAGGTGCAACAAGACGGTTGCAGAAGCTCAACATTATATAAAGGGGGTACCACTCTTATGAGTATGCCTATTATTGTCAACAGTAAAACCGAACGCTGTCAAGCCGTAACTGATATTATCCAATCAGTAGCCCTTGAGCAGGCAGCACTATCCCACATCCTAAATGCAGAGGGGGAAAAACTTCAAAAAATTATCGGTCTTGCCTCCGCCACACCAGAGCAATTGTTAGTCACCAACCGCTCCGTTCGCTCCATGGTGGATGCGGTTTCCAGATTGGAAATGATATTGCAGTCGAAATTGGGACTATTTGAAGACTGCCTGTGCACCTGCCCGCCAATCGTTTAAGACTTGCACCGAAAAAGCACGGTACTTTTGTACTGTGCTTTTTTCATGTGCGGTAGGGTGAATAGACAAGTAAAACCGCCTCCACTATGGTTTTAATTAACCCATAGTGGAGGCGGCTGTCAGTTATAAGATTAGATTATAGGCGATTATAGGCAACCGGAGGGAGGACTATCCAAAATCAAGTTTTCTTCACCTTGACTGGACGAGGAAGGGCTTTGAGTGTCACTACCTTGCGCCAATGTGTTTTCACAGGGGGTGTCGCTTAGCTTTACGCTATCAAGAATAGCGGCGGATAGCGTTGAGCTGTCAAGGGATAAATCCTTTAAAACCGTGTTGTCAAGACAAGGGGCGTCCTCCTCAAGGGGGAGAAAACCATGGCTGCACCCCTCCTCCTTGACAGGTGGACAGGGCTTATATTTTTCGCACCCACCATTGCAAAGCTCTTGTGCAACCTGTAGCTTGGAAAATAAAACTTGCTCTAAATGAGTGACGTTTATTATGGTTTTATTTACCGAATCATTTAGCCGCAATATTTCACAGGGGTTGTCGGTGCAGCTTAAAACCTTTTGAATTTTCTCCCCCTCAGCGTTTAGAATGTGGGACAGAGCCGCTTCCACTAAGGCGATAGAGCGGATTACCTGACCGCTGCTTTGGGCGCAGGTGGGGGTACAGGGAGCGGGGGGCGGACAGGGAGGGTAAGGCTCGGGAGAGGGAACAACCTCACAGTCTCCCGACAGCACAGCGCATTTTATAAGATAGGAATAGCTACAGTGCTTGGTGGCTAAAATATAAACGCCCTGCGCCCTTTCGCCATTACAGCAGATGTGAAATGCTGTCATGTCCTCCACCTCATACTCAGCCGGAATACAGCAGCGCAGGATATTTTCGCAGCCGGAATAGCTGCCGATATTTACCATGGAGCATTCACAGCTACAGTTGTAGGCAGAGTAGATGTACCCCACATCAAGATTTTCAACGCTTGTGTATCTAACCCCTTCACGTCCCCTTTTTACAATGCAAAAAGTCGAGCTTTCACACTTGGAAACCTCGGCAACTCCAAAGGAGCCGGATATTAAAAGCTTGTTTGTGCCGCTTTTACAGGACACGCCCGTGAGGGTGACAGGCTTTTTACAAGGGGAGCAGACGGTTAAACAGTCAATCTCCCCAAGACATCTGTCCAGCTTGAATATTTTATTTGGCTGGTGGTAGGCGAGCGCCCAAAAGCATTTTGAAGCCCAGTCATAGCAAACTGACGTGTACTCTCGACAGGTGTCGATATATTCTATATTGGCAAGTCGAGCGTTCATTCTGTGCACTTGACAGCAGCTTGGCAGGGTGAAATAAAAAAAGTGACCGTCATAGGCTATGCCGGCATAACTGTTGCAGTGCTTGCCCTCAAGGGGCTGTATAGACGTGATTTGAAGCGTGGTCATAAAATAATCCTCCTCATATAAACTTGGTTAATAATATTATATGCAGCGGTGGGGAGGGTTGCTTATTAAACTCGAAACAATAGTCTGTTGATTTTATAATTTGAACGGTTTTAAATAATCTGATGATAGCAAAAATCGACTTTTACAAATGTGCCATTAGCTTTGTAATTATCACAAAACTATGATAAAATATTGATATTATAAAAACATCAGCAATGCAATTTCTTAAAGAAAGGTTTACATAAAAATGACAAATGTTTATTTTATTCGCCACGCAGAGCCGGACTACACAAACCATGATGACCAAGCAAGACCCTTGACGGAAAAGGGGCATAAGGACACAAAGCTAGTGTGTGATTTTTTGCGGGATAAGGATATTGACATGGCTTATTCCAGCCCATATCTGCGCTCGGTGGACACCATAATGCCCTTTTGCTGTGAAAAGGGGCTGACAATAAATATTGAGAGCGATTTTAGAGAGCGGGCAGTGAGCAGCGATTGGATAAGCGGTTTTGACAATTTTGCACAGACCCAATGGGCAGACCGCAGCTTTCATCTGGTGGGGGGAGAGTGCATACATGAGGTACAGCAAAGAAATATCTCGGCGTTAAAAAATGTGCTGGACATGA
Source organism: Oscillospiraceae bacterium (assembly GCA_036667055.1). Lineage (GTDB taxonomy): Bacteria > Bacillota > Clostridia > Oscillospirales > Ruminococcaceae > RGIG3102. The sequence continues at coordinate 4,094 of JAVWUR010000008.1, read as the reverse complement.
ACGATGGAAAAAACATTGTGATTGCAAGCCATGGCACCGCCCTTAGCACCATTGTAAACTACTATGCAAATGGTTTTGAGTATCAAGATTTTCACAGAATAAAAAAGCTTATGCCATGGATAGTCCATATGTCTTTTGAGGGGCAGCAGTGTGTGGGGCTTGTGGAATATGATATCTTTAAACAGGAGAAAAAAAGCTGGAAGGTGACAAGAAAAGAAAATATGACAGCGGTAGCAAAATAGAAAAAATGGTGCCTACATAAAAGCTTTCGTTTATAAAATTGGTTAATGAGCAATAATCTCTTTAAAAGCAATAAACTTTTGAGGAGATAGGCTATGAAAAACAAAAAAATCGAGATGCCCTCCGCCTTTACAATTCTGCTAGTGATAACCGCAGCGGTTGCGGTGCTCACATGGATAATTCCAGCTAGCAAATATGTAAAGATAGAAGCAGGGGAAGAATCGGCATTGGTACACGTGCCATTGGACAGAGATAGGTTGTACAGCATAGAGATGGCAGGGGATGCCATTGAGACTATGAGGACGGATTACGCACAGGAGCTGACAGAAATTGTGCAAAGCGAAAACCCCGAGCTGTCGCAAAAGCTTAAAGAGGCGGTGCCCTCTGCCATGCTGTACTATCTGGAAACAGGGGACAGCCGAGTGGCAAAGTCCAGCATGAATATTCCGGCAAAGCAGGGTATATGGAGCGTTATTTCAGCGCCCATTGAGGGCTTTTTCGGGGCGAAGGATGTGGCGCTGTTCATATTGGTGATTGGCGGATTTGTGGGCATTGTTATGAAAACAGGGGCACTGGACGCAACTATCGGCTCGCTTATAAAAAAGATGCGGGGCAAGGAGATATTGCTTATCCCCATGCTTATGGTGATATTTGCCATCGGCGGCACCACCTATGGAATGTGCGAGGAGACAATAGCCTTTTATCCCATAATCATACCTGTTTTTTTGGCGGCAGGCTTTGATTTGATGACAGGCTTTGCTGTGATTTTGATTGCCGCAGGCGTGGGGGTGCTGGCATCTACCACCAACCCCTTTGCCACGGGTGTAGCCTCGGGTGTTGTTGGCTTAGGTCTGGGGGACGGCATGATTTTGCGATTTATTATGTGGGTTGTGCTAGTGGGAATAAGTATCGCTTACGTTATGCTATACGCTAAAAAAGTTAAAGCTAACCCATCCCTGTCAATAGTTAAAGATGTTGCCATACCGGAAAGTATGCATAAAGATACAAGCCAAGAGGTGGAGTTTACCGGACGGCGCAAGCTGGTTATGGCGCTGTTTGCCCTCACCTTTGTGGTGATGATTTTAGGGGTTATACCATGGGATTTTAAATTCAATATTCCGATATTTACAAATATTTATAATGGGACGGCAAAGCTGAGCCGAATATTTGGGCTGCACCCCACCACGGCGGCATCCTATTGGGCAAATTATGATATGATACCCACCTATTCTGCCGCACTTGGGGATTGGTATTTTGGTCAGCTATCGGTGTGGTTTTTAGTGATGTCGGTTATAATCGGCATAGCGGCAGGCATGGGGGAAAAGGAACTGATAAAAACCTTCATGACCGGTGTGAGGGATTTGGTGTCGGTGGCGCTGATAGTTGGGCTTTCACGAGGGATAAAGGTGGTGATGGAGTTTGGCGGCATGGATTCCACTATACTGCGTGCAGGGGAGCTTGCTTTAAAAAATACAAGCCCAGTGCTGTTCACAAGCCTTGCGTATATCTTTAACATACCGTTGGCGTTTTTGATACCCTCTACCTCGGGGCTTGCCAATGCTACCATGCCTATTGTGGGAGGGCTTGCAGGCAGCGTGTTCAGTGGGGCAGGGCTTGGGGCGGCACACGGTCAGGCGCTGGCGATAACGGCATATCAATCGGCGTCGGGGCTAGTCAACCTAATTTCCCCCACCTCGGGGGCGGTTATGGGGGCACTGGCACTTGCTGGGATAGGCTATGGACAACTGATTAAATTTATGGCAAAGCTTTTGGGGATACTATTTTTAGCAACGATAATACTGCTGTCAGTGGGGGTGTTTTTGCCAATATAAACGTGTGTGGATAATACAAAAAAACATTTAGATTTAGCTATGAAAGGGAAAATTTATGGAGATGTATAAGGAAAAGATGCTGGAGGATATCTGCCGTCTGATGGAGTGTCCCTCGGTTTATGAAAAAAGCGATAGGTTTATGTTTGGCGAGAACATTGATAAATGTTTGGATAGAGCACTGGAAATGATGGAGCGGCTGGGCTTTAAAACCTTTAAGGCTGCGGATGGTGCATATGGCTATGCAGAGCTTGGTGAGGGTGAAATGTTTGCGGTGTTAGGCCATCTGGACGTTGTTAATGCCCGAGCAGAGGACGGCTGGGATACCGACCCATTTGTCCCCACGGTAAAGGATGGAATACTGTATGGCAGAGGCTCACAGGACGATAAAGGCCCTATGGTGACGGCGATATATGCATTAAAATCCTTGCTGGATGATGGGTGCAAGCTAAAAAAAAGGGTGCGCTTTATCTTTGGCTTAGACGAGGAAAACCTGTGGCGGTCGATGATACAGTACACTAAAAGAGAAGAAAACCCCAGCATGGGCTTTACCCCCGATTCAGCCTTTCCCCTTACCTATGCGGAAAAGGGGCTGTTTCAGGTGCTCATTAAAAACAGCCAAAAGCCACCTATAGAATATCAGGGCGGTGACAGCTTTAATGCGGTGTCCTCCCATGCAGAATGTAGTGCGGAATTTAAGATTGAAAAGGCACTGGAGGAGCTTGGATATAAATATCACAGTGTCAATGGCAAGCTTGAGGTAGAGGGGAAAACCGCCCACGCCAAAAACCCATGGAAGGGCACTAACGCCAATTTGCGGCTGCTGGAAGCCTTGAAAAAGGCAGGCTACACTGATAATGCCATAGAGTTTGCCTGTGATATTTTAAAGGATAAGTTTAAATTTGAAGGGTTTTCCAATGAGGATTTATCGGATTTTTCCGGCACTATGACCACCAATTTAGGCAAAATTTTAGCAAAAGGCGATGAGACGGTGCTTAGCGTTGATTTCCGTTTGCCGGTGGGTATAGACAAGGATAAAATTTTCACTATAATTAAAGATACCGCCGCACGCTATGACCTCACAGTGGAGGAGTATGACTGGCTGCGCCCAATACACGTTCCACTGGAAAGTGAGCTGGTGCAAAATTTGCTTGCCGCATATAGACAGACCACAAAGGACGAGGAGTCACAGCCATATATTTCCGCCGGTGCAACCTATGCACGAGCCTTTGACAATTGTGTCGCTTTTGGCGCAAATATGCCGGGCTACCCCACCAGCGAGCATCAGCCAAACGAGAATATCTCCCTTGAAAACATGATGAAAGCCTTTATGATATATCGAGCGGCATTTAAAAAATGTGTGTTTGAGTAGAACTCGATAGAAATTAAAGCAGCGCTTAATGCAATAAAAAAGCTCTTGACCGAAAGGTTTAAGAGCTTTTTTTATTGTAAGCTGTACGAAAATGCGGCTCAAAACATATAATAAACTGAATAAATTTAATGGGTAAACATTCCATAATTTTATATTACACAAAAAAAGGAGAGAGCTATGCCAACAGGTATGCTACAGATAATGGCGGTGACCCAAGGGTCGATACCCCTTAAAAATGTGAAGATAACCATTACCGACGCTGAGAGTATGAAGGTTTTAAATGATAAAACCACCTACACAAATGCACAGGGAAAAACGAACAATATCATTCTTTGCACAAAACCAAAAAGACTTTCATTGGAAGAGGACAACAGGGAAATTCCATATAAAAACTACAATGTATGCGTGGAGCTTGGAAAATATATACGTGGAGAAATTTTAGGCGCACAAATTTTTGAGGGGGAGACAACGGTGCAGTATATTGACCTGCTGCCACGCCCCACAGATTTTGGCAGCGAGTTTGAAAGAAAATTTGATGTGGGCGAGCCGGAAAAATTGTATGAGCCGGAGCCGGATTTAAAGGAGGGGATAAGCTCTTATGTGCTGCAAAGCGTGGTTATCCCCGACTATATCACGGTGCATTTAGGCAAACC
>JAVWUR010000007.1:0-37386 GCA_036667055.1 Oscillospiraceae bacterium | reverse complement strand
TTTTCTCATCGCTCAATACCGCTTTGATTCTGGTGTTTCTGCTAAACATAGGATAGCTGTTTTTATTTGGATGATCAACGAATGATAGCCCATTAATGACGATATCCTTACGAATTTCTGTCCAGATATTATGCTCTTTATAATAAAAAATATAATCCGACACTGAGAAGAAATCGCTGTCCATTATTGTGACTTTCCCCTCAGCTTTTTTTCCATTATGATAAACGCCATAAGCTGTCTTTTTGACATTCATGTTTAAACCGTCATTAGTTACTGAAAGTTCAATCTGGTCATCTTTAACATACTGGCTACTCAATACAATATTTGATGAGCTATTCACACCAATTGAAATGGCATTGCAATTTGAAATACTTATGGCTCTTTCATATCTTTTTTTACCATTATCAAAGTCAATCATAAATGAAACAGCAAATACATCGTTATCCGATTCCTGATATTTCACTGTAAACTCATCGCCGTGTTCTAGTTGCTTTGTCATGAGCTTCCTGACATCACCTAAAGACAAGTACATATTATCGGAGCATAAAACAGACCACACATCATCTTTTTTGACAAAATCAAGCTCAATCTGTCCGAAAAGAAACTCCTTGCGCAAACGGACATCACAATCAATCCCCGTTCCAACCTTCATTTCGGTTAATTCGGGAGAGAGTTCAATTTCCTTATATATATTCTTGTTTGATAAGATAACTTTATATCTGTTCTCCATAGTGTTCCCCTCTATTGCGTAAAGTTTATAACTGTGCCGTTCCTAATTCCGTATTCTTGAAGGGTTTTATTGCCCCTGAGTAAAGCGATGGGATTCTCTGCCTTTAAATAACAGTTTTTTATATCAGAAACATCAATGTCTAATTCATAAGCGCTATTCAAAGCATTCACAAGCTCGTTTGCCGTAATAAACAGCGGAACCTCAAGGTCAACTGAAATATTTCTTTTATGTATTTTAAATACAATTATTGCTTTATCTCTATCCAATCTGCTCACTCTCCTATAACACCAAAACTGTGGCTTTTTGTATACTGCTGTTTTTTGCAAAATCATCGCATTTCAGTCGGTCATAATGCTCAAAGTGTTCAACATATTCATTTATGGAAAACCTCATTGTCATCATGGGCGAGATGATTGCATTATCTAAATCCTTGTTAAAATTGTTGCATACAAACGCAAACTTATCTGCATTTATTCCATTGATATTGCTTGCCAACAGGTTTGTTGAAAAAACCGAAGCCGCTGTTTGTTCTGTAACAATGATGACTTTATCTGCCGTATTCATAAGCTTTGCTTTGTCCTCATCGAATGTATCATCGGTATCTACAACAATATAATCATACTCGTTAGCTTTTTTTGCCGATCTTGCAATCAATTCATATATTGAGAACGGTATACCCAATGACATAATCGCCGCCTTAAAAGGGGGTAGGTAATTGAAAAGCTCTTTTCGGATTACGTGTTTTATATCATGATAAATTGTCTCATTTGCACTCGCCAGCTTTGCATATACTGCTGTGTCCATCACAGGTGTAGCATTATCTAATATCCACTGAAAGGACTGTAGATAGGACGCATTTATGTAAAGAACCTTTTTGTAGTTTAGTGTAAGGCAACCGCATATACCCAGAGAAAGTGTAGTCTTTCCGGCGCCGCCGCAGGCAGAATACACCATGATTATCTGCGGCTCTGAATCCTTTTTTTCAATTTTTAGAAACTCTGCACTTTTCCCGATAATCTCATTAAATATTTCTTTAATGCTGGTATATTTAAACAGCTTGGTTATATTCAGCTCTTCCGTCTGACCGTCCTCGTACTGTTCCATCATCAGGAAAATATTGCCGATGTTATGCCGCTGCAAAGATGGATCATATAAATCCTCTGACACGATAACGATATCCGCTTTTTGAGGTGTGCTGAATAAACTATCGAAAAGCTCTTTTTCTGTAATTATTTCAATATCTACCCTGTCAAAAAAATCCTCAACAAACTTTAACTGTAAAGGAATAATATAGCCTGGATCTGCATCTGCAATAATAATTCTCGCTTTACTCATACTATATCCCCCTTAATTCACATATACCCTAAAATCGCTGTTTGCAAGACGGATAATGTCACCCTCATTGATGCGGTGGGGTCGATTGGGCTGTAATCTCACCTTGTTGACATAAGTGCCGTTTGCGCTTCCAAGATCTGTAACATAATATTTTCCTGTGTTTCTGCTTATCTGACAGTGAACCCGACTAATCGCTTCATTAAATGTAACAACCCCATCAGCAGCACTGGAGCTTTTGCCAATTATATATTCATCCTTATTGACTTCAATCTCAACACGCATGGGCGTATTCATTGCCACAATGCGAAGATAGCCATTTCCCCTTCTTGCTTTGTCTTTTGCTTGTTCCTTTTTAACACTGGGCTTAATTCCTTTAACTCGACCATATAAATCTTCAAGTGATAATCTTCCGTCTGATAGGTCGACTGAAAGCTGAGCCATCTTCGAAATCGACAAATTTTCTTTGCCGTCAATCATCTTTACAGTGTGGGTACGCAACTCATTTTCAAATGCCTGATATGAATTGCAGCCTTTCGGCTTGACGGGCACATACACTAAATATGTTTTTTGAGTTGTTGTGTCCACAAATATCTTATCAAATGATATATCAATATTTTGACAGGTGAGAAATCCATTCGCCTTTACATCAATAATGCATTTTAACAGATTTGCAAACACCGCCATAAAAGCCTCTGAGTCCATAACGGAAAGCATAGAGGAAAAGCTTTTGTATCCGGAGGTTAGATAATAAAGCTGAACCTGTCCGTTATACAGCATTTTCATGCAATTAACAAAGCCGTCATTTCCTTGGCTTTGCAATACCTTGTACTCCGTTCCCAAGAAATCTGTATTATCCTTGAGGATATAGGCAAAATTCGAGCCGCATGATAATTCTCTTATTACGCCGGATTCAATTAATGGATTCAATTCCATGCCCTCCTTATTAATTTGTATTATTCATCACAGCTAACACCTGCTGGCACAAAATGTTAGCTCTGATAAGTAATACTTCCGGTACACCTGTGCAGGATGTCCTGACAGGTGTACCTAGAAGAAATTACATGATTAAATTATGATTGTTCTGTTTTTGTCTTTTTCCTTTTTAAATATACCAAGGTTGAAATAGCTGATGTAAGCAGCACAACCCCTGCAATGGAGCCTAGGAACAATCCTGTATTCGCATACCAACGCACAAATGCATTGGTAGATACCGTGACTGCTTTTTGGAAAGCATATGCGCTTGTAAAGGCGTCTGAATCCGTATCGGTAATATTTCCCGCAAGGTCTTCTATTACAAATCTTACCGTTTGTAGGGCGCTAGCTTCCTGCAATACAAATTTGCCATTATAGTTGTTTGGATCTGCTGTAAAATCCGTAATTATATCCCCGTTATTCTCCCCATTAACATATACCGTGATTGACTTTAAACCAATCGTATCATATGCATTGTATCCGACATTGACATTTTGTGCATTGACAATTTTTTCTTCAAGTCCGGTTATACTTGTTAGCTCGGGGGCTGTGGCATCAACTCTAAAGAGGATCGCCTTGTCTTCATAATTGGTGTTCTCCGGCTGATTACCTGTTGCATCCTTGGAGGAAACCGAAATTCTGTACACACCGTCCCCCAAAAAGTTCTCCTTGGCAATGGTATATTCATACTGGAACCATCCGCTCGCACCTACGGCGACTGTGTTGTTTATAGGTGAGGACGTATATTTGAGATCCGCCATGGGCTTACCGTCATGTGTGACAGTAATTACCAATGAGTCTGTTAAAAGGCGGTCTGCGTTATACTCGGTAACAACCAAGTCGCTGCCAACATTTTGAACATATGCACCACCATCTGCAATTAAATCATAAAGCACATCGTTATATTCATACACAGAACCAAAACGATTGACAGTAAAGGTAGTGATAGCCGGCTTGCTTGTATGACCCGCTTTATCTTTAATGGTAGCTGTCAGGGTGTAAATTCCATCGTTTTCCGCAACCTCCTCAAAGGTATCAAAGCTGCCGTCACCGCCCTTTTCCGTTTCAACAATTCTGTTGCCCACAAGCTTTTCTTTCACATCTTCATTATGCTTGTCAAGATTTGTGCATGTAATGGAAATCTCATAGCTGTCATAGTTTTCGTCCTCAAAGCTAACCGCCGGAATTACCTTTTCTTTGTATGCCTTTCCATTTCCCTCGGCATCATTTATGGTGATAATAGGGCTTTCAATTTTCGTATCAATTGTCATCTGCTTTGAAGAATATTCAGCCATTCTGTTATTGGATTTGTCCTTGTAGGAAACCATAACAATGTAGTCGCCATCCTCCGTCAAGTTAAATGTTCCCATATGAGAATCGACACTGTTATTGCTCCATGAGGGTGTTACCGCAGCGCCTGCCCCGCCATCCCTTTGAACCGTTACAGCAACGTCATTTGCATAGAAATTAGCTTCTGTAATGTTAATGGAAACATTGATGTCGCCGTCATAATAAGTGATATCGTTTTCCGTATTAACAGGGGCATTGTAGGAAATGGTTGCTGTGGGTGCAATGCTGTCAACAACAATTCTGCGTCCATCTTCCTTTTCAGCTGAATTATTCGAACGGTCGTTAGCTGTAAATTTTACCGTTCCGTTAAATTGATTGTCATTTCCAAGTGCCGCTGCGGGAATTTGAAAGCTTGCCGTTGCTGTCGCATTATTTTTTGAATATGTAACTCCCGTCTCTCCAATTATCTGTGAGCGAAGCTCTGAATTTACAGCGCTCACTCCGGGTGCGTTGATATAGCTATAATTAAATGTGTTAATCTTTGATGTTGCATCATCCGCTGTAATAGTTACAGTCATCTTTGCATTATAAAATCCAAATGAGATAGCCTCGATTATAGTATCTAATATGCTTGTGCTGTAAGCCATGGTCAAATTTGTAGGTGCCGTTTTATCAACGGTAAAAAAGTCGCCATTATAATCTGCCAGCTTATTTGTTGCCAAATCAGCATAATCAACATCAAAGGTATAATTTGCCTCTCCTGAATAGGTGATAACGATTGTGTGATCATCGCCCTTTGAAGTCCACGCAGACTTTGAAATCAACTTATCCGTGCTCAGCTCTGTGCCTGTAACATCCTTAGCGATAATGTTGAAAGCGACCTCGTCAGCGTTAAAGTTATGCTCGGTCATGGTTATTGTCGCAGTTTGAGTATTGTCAAAATACTTTCTGTTTTTGCCCTCACTGTCATTAAGCGTATTCTTGACCTCATTATTTGCGTATTTTACATCCACTGTAGGCGCTATGGTATCAATAATAATTATATCGGAGGTATAAGAGGTCATAGTGTTGCTTGACCTATCCCCATATATAACGTTTATAACGTACTGACCATCATTTGAGTGGTCGGCTGCCGCCGGCAATTCTAAGGTGCCAGTATGAAGATCTGCACTATCGTCAACCCAGGAAGCATTAACCCCATAGGCCGCTCCGCCGTTCTTGGAAACGGTAACCTTAACATCCTCCTTAAAGAAGTTTGCTTCCTTTACCTTAAAAGTCGCCGTAGCCATTTTGTTGTAATACATCTTTGTTCCTACTGTACGGCCCGCTTCACTGTATTCCACATTCATTGTGGGTGCGATAGTGTCCACAACTAGAATTTTTCCGCTGTCTGTGACCTTATCGCCGGCATTACCATAAACATCCTTTGCTACAACTGCAATATATCCTCTTAACTGCTCTGCTGCCATTTGTGGCAGTGTAACTTGGGCTGTAAACCTTGTTTTGTCCGCTGGGTCTTGAACAGCCGCAATTGTTGTATCACTTGTATCTGTTGGACGGTTGCTGCTGCTTGTGCCACTCTGTTGTATATAATTCCAAGTGAAATTATCAACACCGGAGGTGCTATCATGTGCAGTAAAGGTGACCGTTACTGACGGATTGTAAAATCCAAGTGTGATCGTTTTCAAAATAGTGTCAAGAATTGATTTTGAATACTCAATTTGGGTTCCCGTCGGCGCAGTGTGGTCAATGGTAAACTCACCGGAAGGCTTATCTACCGCTTTGTTTTTAGAAATATCTGTATAGGAAATTGTCAGATTGTATATAGCGTCTAAATGGTTAGCTATAGTAGCTGTATAAACATCCCCATTTTGTGCCCACTTTGCTGAATGTAGGGTGCTTGTCAAATTATTTACCGCTGCGGCTGCCCCCGTTATATCCTTACCAGTAACAAAAACAAATATATCCTCCGGTCTAAAATTATGCTCCGTTACGGTAAAGGTGGTGGATTGATTTTCTTTATTGTAGCTGAAATCAACAACAGGAGCTATGGTATCAATGGTAAGAGTAGCAGACTTATATTCTTCCATTTTATTTGTTGAGCGATCCGTGTAGTTCATATAAACTACATAATCACCATCGCCTGAAATAACCAGCGTTCCTACATGCTCATTAACGCTTGTATCCGTCCATGTGGGGTCGACTGCATATGGTGTGCCGCCATCCTTTGACAGGGTGACCTTTACATCCTCGCTAAAGAAATTGGCTTCATTCACATTAAATGTAAGGGTTGTATCGCCGTCAAAATACATTCTATTATCAGCAGTTGTAACCTTGGGGTTGCTGATAACCACATTGCGTGTTGGTCCTATAGTATCAACCACAATAACATTTTTCTTGTCGGTGACAGTTTCGCTCACATTACCGGCTTTGTCGGTTGCGGTGACGGCAATGGAACCACGGTATTGTTCCGCCTCAGTTGCTGTTAGAATAATTTGTGCTGTAGCCTTATTTCCCTCAACAACAGCGAGAACTTTGCCGCCATCTGTCGGCTTGTTTTTATCACTTGCGCCGGCTTCCTTTGTATAGGTCCAATCAAAACACTCTACCCCTGATGTAACATCTTCCCCAGCAAAGGTCACTGTAACAGAGGGCTTGTAAAAGCCAAGTGTAACAGTTGACAAAAGCGTCTCCGTAATGGACTTTGAATAGGTTATCTCCATTTTCATGTAGTCCGGTTTAACTGTATCAATCTTTACGCCATCAATGGCAACCCTTGAGGTTATACCCCCAGTTGCAATACTTCTCAAATATACATATTTCGAGCTTGTTCCCTGCTCGCCGCAGGTACAGCTTGCGCCAAAGGACGCTGGCGATGTTCCTGTTGAAATATTATAGTTAGCTTTGTCTTTTGGAGTTACAGTGATTTTGTCTATGTACCAATCGTTAGTCCCTTTTGTGCCGGATATTTCATAGGCATCTGTGGGTGTGGCTAAAAAAGAAACCTTCAAAAGATATGTGGCTTTATCAGCAGGATATTTTCTTGTCCACTTTGCTTTATTGGCAGTTACAACAACATCAAGTGGCCCACCGGCAGTGATTAACGCAGCGCTGATTTTTTCGTAATCAGCTACTGTAATTTTGCCTGTATCAGCGTCACAAGCTAAACCAATAGTGTCATTTCCAATGCTGTATGATACTTTGCCATAATCTCTAGCAACAGTTTTTGTAGCAACATTATTAGATGCAACACCATTGTTTTCGCCTAAAATATAGGAAGCCGCTGTATTATTAAACTTAATATACTGTCCCTGTGTAGCGGCTACAGCAGACACGTATAAAGTATGTGTAATAACACATTCATTATAGTTTTCGTTACCCGGTAAAGTTGCCTTTACAATTATTGTTCCAGCGTCTTTAACGGTTAACACACCTGTCACTGGGTCAATTGTTGCTATTCCCGCATCCTCGTTTGACAGCTCTACAGAATAACTAATTGAGCCACCCACAAGCTTGTCCCTATCTATGGCTACGAAATTATAAGTTTTGTTAAACGGGGGTAATCCGGAAATTTCATCATTGGATTCAGTCCCTACAAAATTATTAAATGTGATAGTCTGATCTGCTTTTCCAATATATACATTAAAAGGAACTACAGCCTTGTCAGCAGGAATAACATTAACTATGCCATCCTCGTACTTATCATTTTTTGTGACCTTAACTCCCACCGTATACTGCCCTGCACCTGTTACTGTAGGGATTGCAGCACCCCAATTGCCGTCGCCAAGCTTATATGAAAGGGTATATTTATTTGTATCTGCATTTGCAATGGAGACAGCGTCATGTGCTAATTTGTCATAAACACCTGCATATGCTGTTGCAGATAACCCTCCGATATCAATTTTACCAAGGTCAACCTTAACATTGGCAAAGGACTGGTCATAAGCGTTATATCCATATCTTTCAACATGAACATTAACCGTGTATGTTCCCACATCTTTAACCTCGGGAATTGCAGATTGCGCTGTACCGCCGTTCAGCTTATAACTAACCTTATCGCCAAGCAGCAGCCCCTCAATCGTCAAAGCCGGATGGGCTACTTCGTCATACTTTCCGTTATACTCTTTAACAACCAGTGAAATAGTATTCAGAGAAATTACAGGTTCTACGGTTGTGACATAATCCTCAAAACCCGAACGCACAACCTTTACGCTGAGCGAATAGTTGTTAGGCTCCTTGATTTCAGGCATGGTGGCTTGCCATCCAGCGTTATCAAGGTTATACGAAACAGTGTCGCCTGCCTTTGTGCCGGAAACAGTTGCGGCCGCATGATTATTGCCATCATAAGGAAGTGACGTGGGAGTAACGGTTACGCCCTCAATCAATGTGCTGGCAAGTTGAACCTTAAAGTCCTTGGTCGCCGCATCAATTGCAGCGTTGCTGATTGTCACTGAGTCTGTTGTATAGTGACTTTTACTTATTGTGGCAGAAATAGTCATATCGCCTGCAACATAATCTTTCGAAAGCATCACCTCTATTGTGCCGTTTACATCTGTAGTTGCCTTACCCGTTTTAAATCCATCGCCCTTTGCAGTAGAGTTCACCGTAAAGTCTACAGCTGCGCCGTGTATTGCATTTCCCAATGTATCTTCAACAGTGATTGTTATAGCGTCTGGGTGTGCTGTTGTCGCCGCAAGCGCAGTTATTGGTGATACTGGTATCATGGTGAACACCATTATCATTGACATGATTGCTGCCATTATCCTTTTTGCTGGTTTATACACAACTTTATTCATTGCCTTTTTCTCTCCTCATATTTTCACATTTAATTAAAAAAATTGAGACTCCCTGCTCTCTCCTTTTTTATTCCAGATTTCCCAATTTGCTTTAAATCACCTCGTCTGTATGAATCAAGATGGTTTCATCAATTATTTCCAATTTAACACCCTTACGGTGCTTTTCGGGCAATGGAACTGCGGTATACTCCTCGAGTAACTCTGTCCCTGAGTCATCCAACAGGGCTGTTGTATTACAACTATCCGGCAATTCCGCAGTGTACACCTGTGCAATTTCCACCTTGTTTGTTGAAAGCAATCCGGTTTCAACCTGCTCACTCTTCTTTTTTGAGTTATCTTGTTTTAACTTTTCTGAAGGCGGCAGCGTATCTGTGATCTTGCCACGTCCTATATTGACCGCATTTGACTTATAGGCTTTTCCACCGCTTTTTTCATTATAGCTTCGCATTCTCTCGATGGATTTTTGGGCTGTGCGACCGGACAAGTCTCCTATTATCGTTAATATTCTAAACTTAAACCAAAAGAAAACTGCAAGCAGAAAGCATATACCCGATACTATGAAAGAAACTAAAGATATAACTGATAATGTATCTGCCATTATTTTCTCTCCCCCATATTCGTATAAGCTCTGATGATTGCTTCCCTGTACTGCTCATAATTATCAACAATTTCCCGCTGCAATTTTTGCGACTGTTCCTTTTGAACTGTAATGGAATTTGCCGCATTATTAACCTGCTCCAGCAAATCTAAAACTGTGTTTTGAGCTACGCTTACCGATGCCATACTGCTGCGTTGGTCGTATAAAAGCATAAACACACCGTTGTAAAGGGTAAGTTTATCATAAGCGCCTGCACTTTCTACATCCTTCATAGCATTTTCGATTGTTAAAAAAAGCTCCTCATAATTTTCTTTTGCCGCTTCTTCCACTGTTGATGAGCCGAGAATGTATCTTCTGTAAAAGGTGCATATTTGATAATAGCAATTTGACAGACTTTTTTTAGAAAAATCCGGAGAGATATTTACGTTCTGTTCATTCTCTGCAAAGAATGGATAGGCTTTTTGCACTCTCGTTGCAAAGTTGCTTGTTCCGTCATCATTAGTATAGTAATTGAAGTACATCATTCCGGTTTTGTAATTTAATTCTGCCGTGTCTGCACTGGTCATGTCAAAGCTGTCTTTATTCCTATTATATAGTGCCAAAAACTCATCATTCTGTGTTTTTCCGAACAATCCACTATCCTCATAGGTCTCAAGCATACGTAAATATGCCCGTGTACCCGACGGCAAAATTTCTACCGCCTGCTTATAGCTTTCTATTGCATTTACTTCCGCAATAAGGACGTCATAATTATTGTTATTAATCATTGTGGAAAGATTATTGCATATAAAACCCGACGCAAGGGCTAGCACGCACATTGACGCCGATAGCACAAACGCCATTAGCTTTCTTTTTTGTTTTTTCTTAAAGTCCTTTGTGATTAACTCTGGGTGTTCAAGGTCATACATCAATTCTGCACAGGTCTGGTATCTATTCTCCGAAGCAGGCTGAACACATTTATCAATAATTGCTTCCGTCCCCTCGGAAAGCTCTGGGTTCCATTGCCTTATGGGGACATAGGCATCGCCGTTCCTCGGGTCGATACCGGTAAGTAGATGGTGCATTGTCATGCCTAAGGCAAAGATATCCGAGCGTTTATCCGTCTGTCCGCTGTACTGCTCCGGTGGGGCATAGCCTTTTGTTCCAAGCACCGTAGTGTCTGCAAGGCTCAACTCCTTGTACTCCCTGGCAATGCCAAAATCTATAATTTTGATATTGCCCTCCGGCTTCAACATAATGTTCGCTGGCTTCATATCACGATAGATTATTGATGGCTTTTGTGCATGAAGATACGACAATGCATCACATAACTGTTTTGCCCAGCCAATAACTAATTCTTCCGGTTGTGCGCCGTATTCATTCAAAATCTTGTCGAGGGATTCACCTTCTATGTAGTCCATCACAACATATATTGTGATGCCGTTATCAATAATATCAACTATTCTTGGAAGGGCGGGATGATCAAGCCTTTTCATCATGTTCGCTTCTGCCAGTATGCTATTTACAACAACTTCATCTTTTTTGCCGTTGCCTTTTTTGAGAATTTCTTTAACTGCCCACTGCTTATTTAGCCGTTTGTCCATTGAAAGATAAACAACGGACATTCCGCCTCTGCCAATCTCTTTCAATATTTCATATTTACCGTCTATTATGGTTCCGATTTCAGTCATTCACAGCCCCCTCAGCTCACCTTAATGAGCAATACCGAAATATTATCTTTTTCGTTTCGGCTTTTCACCTGTTCAATCAAATATTTTGCACTGCTGTGCATCGTCTCTTTGTCCACTAAATTAACCGGATTTAACGAGTCGAACATCTCTTTTTCCGTTATTTCATGACGAAAGCCATCGGAGCAAATCATATAAACCCCTTTTTCTGTACTTCCGCAAACTATTTCCGGTTCTACATTCTTTGATGCGCCTACACACTGCAATAAAAGATTGCGCCGTTTATCCGTTTCTGCCTGTAGCGGTGTCATTGTTCCTCTGCCTATTTCCCTTGCAACAAATGTTTGGTCTGTTGTCAACTGCCGCATAGCAGATGAAATGTGATAAATTCTGGTATCGCCAACATGAACTATCACATACTTATTGTCGATAAAAATAATCCCTGAAAAGGTTGTCCCAAGATTTTCTCTGGAAGATGAACCATATTCCGAAATTCTTGCATTCAACTCTTTCAGCAGTAGCGACCACTTCCCACCTATTACATTAATATCAACATTTTCCAGCTCAATCGGTAACTCCTCATCAAACCATTTTGAAAATGTCCTTATCACCGTTGCACTGGCAAGCTCACCCTTAGACAGACCGCCCATCCCATCGCAGGCAATAGCCATCAGCACCTCCCCCACAGGAGATTGTGCGTGTTTTATCAATATACTGTCCTGATTTGTTTCTTTTGAAATGCCAATATCAGTATCTGCTGTTGCAATAAATCTCATTGATTCACACTCCCTGTACCAAATCATTATTCGCTAATCAAGTCCAAAATATAAATTCTTCATTTGCAAATTTTAGTTTGTCGCCGTTAAATATTTCTATTTCACAGTTTATCGGTACAATTTTCCCGTTAATATATGTGTGATTTTTTGAATTTAAATCCGTCACATAATATCTCTGTTCCCTAGTAATAATATCCGCATGGCTTCTGCTGATAGCGTTATTGTTTGAAACAAAAAAGTCCACACAGCTTCGTTCTTTTCCAATGCGAAATACCGATTTGTTAATGCTGATTATTTCGTCTGACTGAACCCGCTCTATTTTAGGCCAATTTGCCTCCTCCATATTCCCTTCATTTTCATCCAATAATGCGGTTCCTTCGTCATCCAATATATCAGTTGTTAGATCATCATCAACCAATAACCCTGTCGCCTCATTTTCATCTGTCAAAAGTCCGGTTGCTTCCTCTTCATCCAGCCGTCCGGTTGGCAAATCATCCTCCGCCATCAATCCGCTTGGTTCTATTTTGTCTTTTTTAGTTTCGTAATGGTCGTAATAGTCTTTCGGCTTATCGGTAATAAAACCGCTTCCGGTATGCTTTTTTATTGAATTAACAACGCTTCTATCTGCTTTAATGATGTATTTTTCAATTGCATCTTCATCGTAGGATGGCAGCCCTTTAATGAAATAAATAAACTGTGATATATAATCTGAATTCTGATTAGGCTCGGGAACTATAGAATATATAATTGATTCCATAAATTCGATTATATCCACGCATATATGATTTTTTTCTATAGGCAAATATACAAACTGAACTTCCTTTGTGATTTCATTAATAAAGACATATCTTTTATCCAAGATAAGCTTGTTTATGAACAATCCATTTCTTTTCAGTTTGCTTGTGGTATCAACAATTTGCTCCATCACGAAAAAAAATTCATATTTACTGAAAGGGCGTTTCAATCTTTCAGCAATACTAATTCCAATCGGTCCTGTATATTCAAGGGTTTGCTTTTTAATAAGAGTAGGCTTCAAAAAGCCCCTCATTTGCTTTTGCGAAAAAACATTTAATTCTCGCTCGCAAATTTTTTCATCTGAAGATATTTTTACTTTGACAAAAATCTTGCAATCTTTTTTTCTAGTTTTAAATTTCACCATATTTATCGCATCTCATATCAATTCACCGTAGCTTCTTTTTTCTATATACTGAAGCTGTCGTCTTTCTTTATCGAGTAAAGCCCTAAAGTTTTTCTCTATTACTTCTAGCTGTGGATCAATGTGTCACTGAGTTTTAGAACAACGATTTGTCATATCTTGATGTAGCATAAACGCTTGTCAAAAATTTCATGGTAGGCTTCATTTAATCAGCTCTAGCATATAATTTTTCCATTATCTGTTCCCGATTATGCACCTATTCAAGCGCTTGCTCTGGGTAAATTCTAAAAATAACCTGCGCTATTATTTCCTAGAACATTCTATCCAATAAAATTTCAACTATATCAATTAATTATCATTCTATTGTAACAGAATGGATTAGTTATCATTCTATCACAACAGAATGGATAATGTCAACACTGCACTGCCAGATATTGAAGATTATTGCAGAATTTTGTAGAAATGTGCGATTTGTCAATAAAGTAATATTGCATTGAAATTTGTAACCTGTTTTGGGCATCCTTTATGGGTCAAAAAGAAGCTAACTAAAGCAAGTGCGAAGCTCTTAATCAAAAAGAAAAAGCAGGGCAAAACGCCCTGCTCAGCATGAAGAAAAGGAATGTTGAAACAGAAATGCCATTTTATCTATCTACATTCCTGCATTTTTAACTTTTAAAACTTTTTTAACTTTTTAACCCCAAAAAGTCAGTTAATTTATCTCAATATTCATAAATTTTGCTTGTTTAGCATATGATTTTTTGTTATAGTTGACTTATAGAAAGGGGATTTTATGAAAAAACTATTATTTATTTTTACTTTTTTCCTTTTTTTACTTTTTGTTAGTACAAATAATGCTACAATTTCTCAACTTGATATGTCGGCTGAAAATATTCAAGTTAAATCAATTACTGAAGAAGAATATCTTCAAAGAAAAGCTTTTTACGAAGATAAATCGCTCTCTTGTACAACAAATGAATATCATTCACAAGAAAATATAAAAAGTACAGTAAGTGATATATTTAGAGAATATTCATACACACAAGCCTTGCCTAGCAACTCTAATTTTAAAGCTACTGTTGTTGCCACATATCACCTACAGGGAAGTGGAAATTATTATAACATTGTAGATTGTGCCGGTGTATATTCAAAAATAGCTGACGGAATGGGACAATCATCTTGGACTGAGGGGAGCACTTCAGTAAAAATACTTTCTGTTCAAAACAGCTATATTACTGCTAATGGATATTATCAAACTACTGTGAACCGATTAGCGTTAAATAATAATATTCCTGATTTTTCCATTATTGGAACAGGAAAATTTCATTCTACATATGTTTCTAACAATGTTAATTTAAGCAAAAGCGTCAGTGCAAACGACATCAAGTATAAAACATAAAATTAAAGTTAATTTGCTTAAGCTTATTTATTTTAAAATTTGAAAGGGATTTCGAGGATTACTATGAAAACTAAATTTGAACGTCACAAAATGATTGCAGATATGGGATATGCTGCCATTATAGTTCCTTTGCTACTAAATAGATTAGGTTTTTTCGAAGGAGCTTGGGGGCTAATTGCTCAAGTAGTCATTTCTGCTGTTATTGGTATTGTAATGCTGTATAATATGCTAGCCGCAAATAAAATTGCGACAGAAAATGACAAAAAGTATTCAAAAGCTCAAATTTGGTTTTTAATTGTTTATATAATTGGAGTATTTTTTGCTCTAGCCTTTAATTATTACTTGGATTCTATGGTGGTCTAAAATTAAAGCATACCAAAATACACATTGTGTCCACGATGTTATTTATAAACAATTTTCTTAAAAAGCATTTAATTCCTAAGAGAGTTTAAATGACATAAGCGAATAGCTTTAACCAATAAAAAACCACCAGCTAAACTGGTGGCAAAGTAAAAGCAGGGCAAAACGCCCTGCTTTTTCTGTATATTGTCATTCAATTTTGCAAGCTGCAAGCCTACCGCCGCTATTCCCACTCGGCGAAATTGATTACTTCCTAAACACAAACAAATACTCATGTGCCAATAGCAAAAAATTATACTTTACACTATTAGTTTTCCAATAACCCGTTGCCTTACAGTTGTGTTGTTCTTTTATTATTATTTCTTTCAGCTTAAAGCCTGCCGCTTCAAATATTTTCATAACCTCAAAGCTCATAGGCTGAACGCAACCTTTAATTCTTGTATCGCCCATTAAAATTGCACAGAACTTGTCGTTTTTTAAAACACGGTAGCTTTCAGATGCTACCTTTTTCATTTCTTCTAAAAACTGTGGGATTTTGCAGTGGGATAAATCTTCTTCAATATCCTCGCTGTAGGCAATAATGTTTGCATAAGGTGGATGTGTGCAAACAAAATCAATGCTTTCGTTCGGGATAAAGTGCAAATTTCTTGCATCTCCTTTGTGAATATAAACCTTACCATTCGCTCCATCATGCTCAAAGTCTATTTTTTCTTTGCAACGCTCAAGCGCAACATCGTTTACGTCAACGCCAATTATATTTCGATTTAATAGTTTAGCTTCCACAAGGGTAGTGCCACCGCCTGCAAATTGATCAAGCACTAAATCTCCCTCTTTAGAGTATCTAATTAATAAATTTCGTGGGATATATGGCGACCAATTACCACGCCATTTTGCATCGTGAGTTGCCCAATCTCCACGCTGTGGAAAGCTCCAGTGAGTGTTCATTTCAAGCTCAAAGTTTTCGGGTTCCCATTTTATGATTTTCTTGTTCATACTATAAGCCCTTCACCAATATTTCCTCAAGTAATCCCTTGTTAATCATCTCGATATTCATAATATAGTCAGTACGGTCAAAAGTTTCTCTAAGTGGGCGTTTTGCTGTCAGCCACCCTTCACCATCTGTAACCCATATAAATCCTGTACTATCATTTTTAACAAGGGAAAACAAGCTGCTAAATTCTCCTGCAACAGATTTCAGCTTAGATCCACCGCCACCATAATAATTCACTTCCATAAGATACACTTTATTGCCTGTATCTATAGCAAAATCAAAATGGCGGTCTGCTTTATCTGTGTTTACTTCTTTTCCAAATTCTTCTTTTATTTTATGTGCAGTCGCTTGTGCAAGATATTTAAAGCTATATTTTTCACAAATAGCCTTTACATAAACTTCTATTAAATTTTCCATAGCTGTTCCACTGCGGTTTTTACGAGCATTGGTATCAAGCCCGACTTCAACGCCCATAGCATAATCTACAAGATTTTTTATATTCTTATCTGTTAAGATTTTAAGCAATCCACACTCTTTTGAGAAATGCACTATTTTTTCTATTTCTTCATCGCTATAAACTTTCTTTTTAGCAAAAGAATATTCAATATCACCGCCCATATCTGCAACTTTAATGCTTGTACCACGAACAGCAATTAAAATCGGAATAACCGGTACAATTTCGGGATAATCTTTGATTAAACTTTCAAGGGCAATTTCAATATTCGCTTTACCAATAAGACTATTCATAATATTTAGCGAAACCTCAATTTCACTAACATTCCCCATAACCTTTTGCCACGCAACAAAAAAAATCGTAAGTGCGAATTATATCTTTCAAATTTGATGTTAGATATTCAAATGCAGCATTTCTTAAAGAATACCCATTGATTTATATTTTTCTATGTGGTTCATTTCCATTAGCCCTCCAAAGTTTGAAATTAAAAGCTCCTTCACATCTCCACGGCTATTTGCATTGCAATTAATCATCCTTTTCGCATTAACTCGGTCAATTCGATATTGGCTATATAGCTCATCAAAAAAATTGTCGTTTTCATCTGCATTTTTAGGATCAGAATTGCTGATAACAACCTTTGCTCCATTGCTTGAAATTCTGTCTACAAATTCACCCAATGCAATTTGTTCATCATCGTTAAAATCCATTTCAGCATAAGAAGTAAAACTTGCTGTCACCGTTAAAGGACGATAGGGCGGGTCAATATAAACAAAAGTATTGCTATCAATAAAACTTTCACACTCACTATAATTACCACATTTTATGGTTACATTTTGAAGTAGGGTGCTGATATTATTGAGGTTTTCTGCATTGCAAATTAAAGGTTTTTTATATTCTCCCATTGGAACATTGAAAAAGCCATTTTTATTTACTCTGAAAAGCCCATTAAAGCATGTTTTATTAAGAAAAATAAATAGTGCAGCTTTTTCAGTATTTACTTCTTCATCACCGTTTACTTTAAGATAATTAAATCTCTCTCGTTTTTCATAATAATATTTTTTACGAGCATCCTTATCAAGTTTCCAAAAATATTCTTGCATTTCTGAAAGCTCATCTATGAGAACATTCAAGTGATTTTTAATTTGACTATACGTATTGGTAAGCTCTGCATTTATGTCATTTATCAACACTTCTTCCAGATTGTAAGTTGATAAAATATCAAACAAAACTGCTCCGCCGCCTACAAAAGGCTCACAATATTTATTGATGGTTTTACCAAGTTCCACCGGATATTTATTTTTAATCTGTGGCAAAAGTTGTGTTTTACCACCCGCCCATTTTATAAAGGGTTTCGCTATCATAATTGTTCTCCTGTTTCATCTAAGGTAAAAGTTTTATTTTTTGCCAAACAATATTTTATTATTACTACTTATACTATAACATTCCGTCATAAATTGCAATTCCAATGATAATATTATAGTATACTTCCTGTCATCCGCATAAAGCAAGTAAAAGCAGGGCAAACGCCCTGCTTTTTTTGTATATTTTCATTCAATTTTGCATTGTGCAAGCCAACCGCTGCTATTCCCACTCTATGGTGGCGCAGGGTTTTGGGGATAAATCGTAGCACACTCTGTTTACCATTGGCACCTGTGCTAGAATTCTATCTGTTACCTTTAATAGTATCTGCCAATCCAATTGTTCCACCGTGGCGGTTATTGCGTCCACTGTGTTTATTGCACGGATAATTACCGGATACTCGTAGCAGCGCTCATTGTTTTTTACACCCACCGATTTGAAATCGGGCACTATGGTGAAATATTGCCACACTTTTTTATCAAGACCTGCCTTTGCAAACTCCTCACGCAGTATGGCGTCCGACTCTCTCACCGCCTCTAAGCGCTCCTTTGTTATTGCCCCAAGGCACCGCACTCCAAGCCCCGGGCCTGGGAACGGCTGGCGATAAATCATCTCCTTTGGCAGACCTAACTCTATGCCGCAGGCACGAACCTCGTCCTTGAACAACTGATACAGCGGCTCCACCAGACTGAACTGTAAATCCTCCGGCAACCCACCTACATTGTGGTGGCTCTTAACATTCTTTGCAGTTTTTGTGCCGCTCTCCAAAACATCGGGGTAGATTGTTCCCTGTGCCAAAAACTCTATGCCGTCTAATTTGCGAGCTTCCTCCTCGAACACACGTATAAACTCTCCGCCGATAATCTTGCGTTTTTGCTCCGGCTCACTAACATTTTGGAGCTTTTCCAAAAATCTTTCGCTGGCGTCCACATAAACCAAATTTGCCTTTAATTGGTTTTTGAAAACCTCCACAACATTCTCCGACTCTCCCTTGCGCATCAGCCCATGATTTACATGAACGCAGGTTAACTGAGTGCCGATAGCCTTTATCAGCAGCGCCGCCACAACGGAGGAATCCACTCCGCCCGACAGTGCCAGCAGAACCTTTTTTCCTCCTACCTGACGGCGTATAAGCTCTATTTGGTCGCTTACAAAGTTTTTCATGTTCCAGTTTGCCTCGGAATGGCACACGTCAAAAACAAAGGCTTTCAGCAGTGCTTTCGCCTTATCTTCCTCCCTTGGCAGCTGGGGAATATTGTCCACCAGTGCCGCCGGATGGCCTATGGACATAACCGGCAGCCCCAGGTTGTATATCTCCCTATCCACATCAATTGCCACGCCGTCTACAATATTGCTCTGTCCCCCATTGAGAATAATGCCCTTCACGTTATCCAGCCTTTGGATTTCTTGTGGTGTAATATCATGTGGCTTAATCTCGCTGTACACCCCTAAATCTCTTATATAGCGAGCCACTGTGGTGTTTTCATGGCTGCCCAAATCCAGAATTACAATCATGTCCTGCTTCATTTTTATATCTCCTCAAACTATCACTGACGATTTTATATATAATATGGGCACAATCTAGCTTGGTAAAAGGATTGTGCCCATATATTATAATATAATTTGCCGAACATTTCAATTTTTATTTTCACTATTTCCAACTATCGCACCTTTGCCTAGTCGGATAGCTTGGTGTACATGGCGTAATAAACCGGATATTTGTTCTCGTAAAGCTCCGCCACAAACAATGTTCGCACCCGCACCTTAAAATAATGACCGTCATAGTGGCGCATACGCAGCTCTACCGCACACTGCTGTTTGTTAGCCGCCGCTTTTCTGAACTCCTCAATCACCCCAATATCGTCGGGGTGCACCAGCCTTGTGGGGTTAAACTCACCCTCGTTTACAAGCTTTGAGGGAACACCAATAAGCTCGATTAATTTTTGGTTAAAGTACAGCAAGGTCAGGGGTGACGTGCAGGCAAACTTTGCCATTCCGTCCAAGGTACTATTTAATAGCGCCTCTAAATCACGATGGCTCACACGGAAGGACTGGCTGTCAAAGGCTTCCCCATACATTGAAAAAAAGTTTTTCCCATGGCCTTTAGCATAGTACAGCGCTTGATCTGCCTTTTCGCACAGCTCCCCATAGGTGCTCCCATCACGAGGAAACAGCGCCGCACCTATGCTGCAACTAACATGGTGCTCCACCTTGTCGCCCACATCCTTGCGGTACAATCGGTCGCACATACGATCCATCTTTTGTTTTAAAGCGTCGATGCTGTCGATATTTTTCACAAACACCAAAAACTCGTCCCCACCAATGCGTCCCAAAATGTCATTTTCGCTAAACTGCGTTTTAACCTCATCTGCCAATTCTTTCAGCACATAATCGCCAAATACGTGTCCATAGGCATCATTTATTGTTTTAAAATCATCCACATCAAACATTAAAATGGCATGTACCGCCCCATCTGGCTGCTCCATCTCCAGCGCCTTTGCAACCATTTCCTCCGTTGCATGCTTGTTGTAAAGTCCGGTCATGGAATCTCGGCTTACACTTTCAAGCAGCTTGAACTCGTATTTTTTCTCCTCGTCGATATTTTTGAAGTAGGCTATCATACGTACCGATTGGTCGGAATTCCAGTAAAAAATTCTTGCGGCAATTCTTTTCCACACATAATTTCCCGAATTTCCTTTAATCATAAAGTCACAGCTTAAGTTAGTGATGCCATTTTGGTATGCCGCAAGTACATTTTCCGGCATAAATGTGTCCAGATAGCTTTTTGTATACTCATTTTTTACCTGTTTTTCAACGATAAACTCTATCACTTTATTATATGGCGTGTCCTTAGACAGCCCCAAGTTTTCAAAATACTGCCGTGTATTGTCCCCCACCCCACAATTTCGGGTGATATCCACCTCTAAAATATTCTCATACAGCTCCTCTGTGCTCTCGTGGAGCAGCCGCTGATATTCAAGCTCTTGGGAGACTGTCAGCTCAACTATCAGCTTGTTGTAGCGCTTTATCACAAAGGTTATGGTGAAAAGCACCAGTATGATAATGAACAGTATAATTATTACACTCCTGAACAGCTGCATATCAAGCTGCGCTCTCACGGTGGACACATCATTTTCCACCACCAGATGCCACTTTAGATGTGGTTCATACTGGGTGACTACATAGTTACTGATGCGCCCATGGGTATCCCAAAAGGCAAGCTTTTTCCCTTGGTTTTGAATAATTTCATCTCTTCTGCTGTCATATGGCAGTTCGTCAAAAAAGTTCTTTCTTTCGTATCCTGTCTTGTCCGAGGATATTTCAATTACCCCCTCGTTGTCGATAAGACAGGCGTGGAGGTCATATTTTTCTTCATAGCCTCGCAGCAATTCCTGTAGCGAGCTCACCTGTAAGCCCACGCCAACAACCCCCATGACGGTTCCATCTTGGGCTTTTATCTTGCAGTTTACAAAAACAGTGATAGCATTTTCTTCCGTTGTTTCGTCATTATCTACATTTAGGGAGTATTCTTCCTCACTGTTTAAAAAGTTATAGTACCAGTCATTCTCCGGATTTTCCGGCAAGAGCACACGGTCAAGCCCATCAAAATGGTAGTATCTACCTGTGTGCGCCGACACCAAAAACACCGAATCGTACTTATATTTATCGTAATATCCCCTTAAATATTCCTGCATATTAGCAAGATATTCCTCGTCTATCACGTTTTTCCTCTCTTGCGATAAAAAATCCTTGAGCAGGCTGTCATTTGCCATGGTGATGGACACACTAACCGGCTGATGAAAAATGTTTCCTATGTCACTGTATATTCCGTCCGCAGTGAGTGTTGACACCTGTTCTATGTCCTTTTGATAAATTCCAAAGTTGGAACGATAGCTGATTATGGAGGTTACCATAAATCCTATCACAATGATTACACATACCATGACATTGGTTTTTATCAGTGTTTTATTTTTCATCTGTCCCTCACTTTCTCTGAATTATCAAAGCTTATTTTAATTAGCTGTCCCTTTATATATCTTCCAACGGCAAAGCTATTTTAACCCTAAATGTGCTCATCCCATAAAATGAATGTACACCTTAAATACATTTCCTTCTGCCTTCGCCTTCATATCACCATCATATTTGTGTGCGATATTTTCCATAGATAAAAGCCCT
Organism: Oscillospiraceae bacterium; assembly: GCA_036667055.1. Lineage (GTDB taxonomy): Bacteria > Bacillota > Clostridia > Oscillospirales > Ruminococcaceae > RGIG3102. The sequence continues at coordinate 15,330 of JAVWUR010000007.1, read as the reverse complement.
ATTCCGCCCGTTTCCTTTCGGGAAATGATTTTATCTTGGCTTTCTTTCACAACCCCATCAAAGCTGTTTTCGCACAGAATTGTTATTAATCTATTTCCATTATTGCGCACCTTCAGCTTTATATATTTTTCTCCTTTTGTCTGATGCTGACACGCTTCCAGCGCATTTTCCAAAAGGTTGCCGAACAGCACGGTCAAGTCCTGTTCCTCTATCCTTCGCTCTTTAAATTCCACTGTGGTCACTGTCATTTTTATGCCAAGGTCAGCCGCTTTTCTTTTATAGTACAAAAGCAGAACATTCAGCGCCGTTACGTCACACACCGGCGGCTCCTCCTTGACTAAAACTCTCTCGCCATAGTCCTCCAGATAGCCTGTAAGCCCCGACATATCCTTATTTTCCACAAACCCCATAATGGCAACTACGTGCTGCCGCCAGTCGTGACGTGCTCTCGCTTCCTTTGCCCTTTGAATTTCCAACAGCTCATACTGTTTTTCCCACATGGCAAGCTGTGTATTCATGGCATAGGCTCTCTCGTGTGACAGGGCAACATCCTGCCCTGAAAGTATGGAGTTTATGGCAGCATAGTACGCACCATATGCGCAAACGCTTATCAGTATAAATGGCAGCAAGGCTTCTGTGTTAACACTTATATCGGCAGTATTGTTTACATTCACCAGCATGGAAATGGCAAAGTAAAATCCGGCGGGCAGACAGAACAGCAGCTTTGTGTGGGACGGCACAATGTTCTCGTCCACTATGCGCTTGTAGCGCTTAAATAAAAGAAAATACTCCGCCGGAAACATCACTATAATGTAGCCTACGGAAATCAGCAGCATATCACCCTGTGGGTAGCTTGCCAGCTGTGGCAAAATCCCCATGGCGCAGGTTGCGTTAGCCAGTAAAATAGCGCTGTGCTGCATATTGAGCAGCACAAAAAATACAAACAGCAAGGAAAATATGTTTGCTGAAATCACCACTTTTATCGAGACTATAGAAAGCACAATAATAAGATTTATACCCAAACAACTGTAGCTTTGAAAGGGTGAAATCTCCGTGAGAGCAAGGGCGATAATAACTGATACCACCAAGGAATAGAGAGTCATCAGCCCCCAAAACATACTTTTTGTAACTCGCAGATGATTTTCAAAAACTTTAAAAAGCAAAAATGCAGCAATGAACATAAAGGCGTAAAACTGAAAAAAATGCCATAATATATTACTATTATACATTTGGCTATTCCTCCATTTTTTCAAAGATGAATTCTAAATATTCTTCGGTGATTTGTTCGGAATTTCTGTGGCTTATTATAACGAAGTTCAAATGTTCTCACGGAGAAAAGCGCTAGCTTTTCTAGGCACTGCTGCGCAGTACCGTAGCGGCACAGCCGCCCGTGAGGTTATTATAACGCAAATTCACTAATCGCAGATTAGTGAGGGCGGCACAGCCGCCGCCACACCGCAGTGGGGCAATTTGCCATTCAAATGTTCTCACGGAGAAAAGCGCTAGCTTTTCTAGGCACTGTGCAGCAGTGCCGTAGCGGCACGCCGCCCGTGAGGTTATTATAACGAAGTTCAAATGTTCTCACGGGGAAAAGCGTCAGCTTTTCTAGGCACTGCTGCGCAGTACCGTAGCGGCACGCCGCCCGTGAGGTTATTATACCACAAATAAATTATTCCTTAAAGGGCTACCTGCAATTTTACCGCAGCAAAAAACGCCCCTCGCAAAAAACTTGCGATTAGGGCGTTTATATTCTTTTGTAGGCTTTAATTTTTACAATAGCTTTTATCAAAATTCCACTTAATGTATTAAAAGTGTCATGTTCAACTATTTGTATAGCAAATTCTTTTTTAATTTTTCTCCTGTGACACAGCACCTATCCCCTAGACTGCATATCCACAAGCAACATCTGTCCTGTGTGCTTTGTAAGGTAGTAGGTCATGCTGTAGGGGTAGCTTTTTTCGGTACCGTCATCAAATATAATGACATAATTAAAGCGGATATCGCAGGAAAATTCCGTTTGGGAATATCTTACAATATTGTCGATAACACGGTTGTCAAAGCGGTCATAGGTGTAGCTTTCTCCCCATTCATTTGTGTATAGCAACAGCGCATTATAAAAGTCCGTACCCGGATAAACTCTGCTTAGCGTTGCCATCCTATTGCCATATTGTTGTGTGGCAAACATACTGTAGCTTTGGGAAAAATCAATGGTAAAATCTAAAATTTCCTTTTCCTGCTGGTCGCTGACGGTCTTTTCTACCCTTGCGCTGTCATGCTCCTCGCTCCAAACCACGGTGCACTCACACCCGTCCTCGCTCACTGCGGACAGTGTATCTATGTGAGGTAAATCCCCAATTCTGTACACGCTGGTTTTAAACTCCTCCTGTGCTATTGGCACAAAGTTATCCACTACCCCTTGCTCCTGTGTTATGTACCGCTGGTCTATAATTTCTCCGTTTATATATAGCTGTACATCATATGGCGCTGTTATGCAATACTCCGTCAATGGACATTCCTTCAAGGATATTATTTCATATTTAGGAAAGCCAAAGCCGCTCTTTTTGCCTGTTGCGCCCAGTGTGAGTGTTGCTACCTCCTGCCCCTGTGCCACAAATTCATACTCTATTTCCCCTTGTTTTTTTTCCGTTGCTTTATAAAAATAAAGTTTGTCCAGCTTGATATTTTCCCTGTAATAATTCGCCCTCTCCTCATCCGCTCCACCGCTGCCAGACACATCTTTACTGTATTTTTTGATTGTTTGAACATCGGTGGTTTGATAAGCTTTAAGTATTTTTTCAGCAAAGTTTTGCGGCAGATTTTTTTGATAGTCTCCCAGAAAAAGCCACAACAATATCAGTGTCGCTGTGACAGCGGCAAGAGTAGCTATAGCAAACCCCTTCACAAAGCCAATGTGTGGGCGGCGAGTATTATGTTGTGACACCTATATTGCCTCCGTTTTCTTGACTAAAAATGCCGTGGGCAGCTTGCGTGGCCCTGTTATCATGGAATATTGGTTCAGCGTTTCCCCCCTGTATATCATAAGGGAGGAGGAGCCTCCGTCCAAGTTTGCTGCGTTAACTGCGCCATGCTCCAGCATAAGGCTTGCTACGTCTGTGTAGGTTGCGCCTAAGCTGTTGGGCTGTCTGCCATCCACCACTAAAAGCAGCACCGCCCCATCCCCTCGCTGTCCTATTGCCGTGCGTGGGTTTAACCCCCCCGACAGCGGCATAATCTTGCCGTCTGTCAGCAGTACAGGGCCAAAGCTAACCGCTTCCTGTATTCCCATGTCCAGTGCTTCCTGTGGTGAAAAGTTTCCGGCAACCAATTTATATTCCTTGTTAAAGCCTATAATAGTAGGATATTTTGTCTCGGTATTGCACAGCAGCTGCCCTGCGTGAATGACAACTCCCATGGGCATCCCGCCGCCGCCAAGACCGCCCGGATCGATAAAACCTCCGGCGTTTATTCCGGCGACTGCATCGCTTTGTTTAATCATATCGGAAAGAGATTTGCCCTCACCATATTCGTCAAAGACAGGCAGTGTCGCAAGACAGATGCGAGAGGGGTCGCTAACCGTCATGAGCTTACCCACAAAGGTTTGCCCCTTCACGTCCTCCACTGTAATGCCGTCAAAATCTCCTGATGGTTGTTGAGCTGCTACCGTTACAGCGTCAGTGTCCGTCACGGCGCTCTCTGCTTTTTGTGAGTCTCCTGTAAGAATAGTTTCAATTTCGCTCTCGTCAAAATACATTCTTGCCAAAAACTTTGCCGCACTCGTCTCCATAACTGTGGATACAAAAAGATTTCGTGCATTCTGAGAGGGGCCATAACAAACCATGGTGACAGCACCAAAAAATAGCACTGTCAACCCTAACACCGCAGTAGCGGCAACTGCACAGATACGAAAAATAAGCTGTCGGTAAAAGCGTGGAATTTTTAAGGACAGATATTTTTTTATCCTTGGCAGATGTTCAAATTTTGCATAGAAAATCTGTTTGCAAACCCCTAGTATCTCCCCAAGAGGAAAAACGTCATCTTCCTTGGCAATCCCTGTTTCCAAGGCTTTTATCGGCTCCTCCACTATGGAAATATTGAGTAGCTTTGCTTTCAAAAGCATATTTATTTCATACTCTGCGCCCTCGCCCTCAAGCTTTGCGAAGGTGTCAGCCCAGCTATTTGGTATTCCCCACAAGCCCCATTGCGGGTCGCTAATGGGCTGTCCGCATGCCAGTGAAAGAATTGCCGACATTATTTTTTTGCCCCACAGGCTCTTGATGGGAAAATTTGGTGAGGCTGGGTCACGAACTCCCAGAACCAGCGCCCCATTACCTTTTTCCACCGCATTAGCGCAAGCGGCGGCATCCTTTGCAGCGTGTCTGCCCTCACCGTCAAGTATCACCACCCCCATGCTCTGCGAGGGGTGTCTTATGTACCAGTTAAGAGCCGTTTTAATTCCTCGCCCTTTGCCTTTGTTTGCCCCGTGGGTGAGGACAGTACAATTTTTAATTCCCTTTAATTTTTTAAATATTCCCTTGCAACGCTTGTCACTTCCATCGTCTACAACTATAACTCTAGCAAAGCCTTCCTTTACAAGAGCCTTCACCACTGTGTCAAGCGTTTGTGTAGGGTTATAGGAGGGTATTATAGCGGTCATTTTCACTTGTGCTCAGCCCTCCCTTGCCACTTCCGTGCTATTTGATGCTATACCTCAATATTATTGCTTACATCGTCACCGTATGCATTTGCGCCAAAATTCCCTTGACCGCAAAGCAACATTATAATCCATATCCAGCCCACCACCGGCACTAAGCCGATAAAAATCCAACCTGCTCCCTTGCCAACGTCATGCAGCCGTCTCACTGTAACTCCCAAGGAGGGCAGAAAAACTGCCAAGCTATATATTTGTGGGATAATATCAATGCCGGAAAAGCTTGCAATAATTGCAAAAACCACTCCTGCCAAAGCATTGAATAGCACAAACATCCAGTATTCCTTACGAGTTGCTCTGCCTGTAAAGTTCACATAATTTTTTGTGATTACATTAGTATAGTATTTCATACTCTTTCTCCTTTTAACTCTCATTTGTTGTTGTTTTGTTATTTTGCTTTTGGTAACTTGATTATAGCAAAATCCTTTTCAATATGTAGTTTTAGGCGTGAAATGTAGCTATATATGGCATGAAATGCTAACTATTAAATTCAGCGCCTTATATTCTAGCACTTGCCCTTGTAATTGTCTAGAAAAACACACTGCTTTCTAAAAAAAGCCATTCTGCCTAGCCATTGACATACCCCTTGGGTCATAATATAATGAACATATAATATATTAATACAGATTGGAGACATATCCACATGAAGTACAAGCGTACTCTTGCCAACACGCTTCTTATTTTGGCAGTCTGTGCAGCTTTGCTGTACGCAATATTGAATTTTTCTCCGCAGCTACAACACGCCGCACAAAGGGCTGTGGACAGCTTAGGAATTGCTACAACTGTGGAGCTAGTTTTTATCCTTGCAGGGCTTGGGGTCATTTTAATTGTTTGGATTTTAATAGAGTACCGCCAGCACAACCATGCCGCTCTGCTTGCAAGCCAAAAATATCAATCCTTGCTCGACCATATCAATGGTGGGCTAATTGTGGCAACCCATGCCACTACCGCCGATGAAACTATTGTAACCTATCTAAGCCCCGGGTTTACACTTATGACGGGCTACACCTTGCAGGACGTTCACGATATCTATGGCGGTCGATATTTGAATTTGCTTTTTGATGAGGATCGCACTGGGGCGTTCGACAAATATCTGCAACAGCTATCGGTGGGAAACTCCTATCAAATGCCCTATCGTCTACATAAAAAAGATGGCTCCTTTATCTGGGTCATGGACAACGGCTATCTGGTTTTGGAGGCGGACGGAATGTACAATCACAGTGTCTTGTCCGATATAACCGTGATAAAACAGCAGGAGGAGGCACTGCGCTTGAGTGAGGAGCGTTTTTCCGTGGCGATAAACTCCTCTAGCGGCACACTGTTTGAGGTGGACTTAAAGCACCAGCTATACACCCATTTTGAAAATCCGGAACGTATCTTTGGCACTAGCGCCGAAAAATTATTGGAGGACACAAAGGCTTTTTCCACCCTGCCCGCCAATAAATACCGTGCGGCTGTAGCAGGATATTTTTTCCACCCCGATGATTGGGAATTGACAAACAAAGAGCTTGACAAGGCTGTAGCCACCGGCACCGCCAGCTATGAAGCACGTTTGCGCCGAGCTGACGACAGCTATATATGGGCACGGATTGATTTGAGCCTAAAGCTGGACGAGTCTGGGCTGCCTTTACGCCTTGTTGGGTTTATGTCCGATATTGACGATATTAAAAAGCAGTCGGAACGCTTAGAGTGCCGTGTTCGTGTGGATTTAATGACCGGCTTGTACAACAAGGTTTCCACCTCTGAGCTTGCCAACAAGGTTTTATCCGCCCCCACGAATGAAATGCACGCACTAATCATATTGGATATTGATGATTTCAAGGGTATAAACGACACGTTGGGACACGCCTTTGGAGACTTAGTTATAGTGGAAATTTCCAATAAATTAACCTCTTTATTCTATTCCGATGATATTGTGGGGCGCATTGGAGGGGATGAATTTGCGGTTTTGATGAAGAATGTTCCCGACACCAATACCGTTTTAAAGAAAGCCGCCGAGCTGTCCGGAGCCGTGCGCCAAACCTATAGCGGTGAAAATGGCGAATACAAAATCACTTGCAGCTTAGGGATTTTTATTATTGAAAATAATTCCGGTTCCTTTGAGGAATGGTACCGCAAGGCGGATGCCGCACTCTATAAAGCAAAGCAGAATGGCAAGGATCAATTTGTTTTTTACCATGAGTCCGAGGTTGGAAACTATCCTATAGAAACCAACAAAACGAACGATGAGGAGCTTGAAAATTTAAAGGTTTCCCGCACCATGGAAGCGCAAATTTTCGAGTTGCTGTACACCTCTAAGGACTTTAATGTAAGCATAAATATGGCGCTTGCCACCATAGGTCAGCACTTTCATGTCAGCCGTGTTTCCATATTTGAAAATGATGAGGACAAGCACACCACCAGCAACATTTATGAGTGGTGCAACAAGGGTGTGCCCAGTAAAATCCACCAGCTGCAAAACATGGACACCGCAGTACAGGGAGAATCTATCTTTGACTGCTTTGATGAAAATGGGCTGCTTTATTGTAGTGACGTCAATGATTTACCCCCCTATTTAAGGCAAATTTTACAGGCTAAAAATGTGCTTTCAACTTTAAAGGTCACCATCGTCAATGAGGACAAGCTGTGTGGCTTTATCGGCTTTGACGAGTGCAACGAGCACCGAGTTTGGCTGCGTGAGGAGATTGAAAAGCTGTCCTTTTTGGCAAAGGTTCTCAGCGTTTTTCTGTTTAAGAAACGAACGGAGCTTGCCCTGCTTGACAACCTGCACACACGGCTTAAAATTCTTGATGTTCTGCCCGATTACATCTGTGTTGTAAACCCCGAAACCCACAGCTTGGTATACACAAACAGCAAGATGCGAGAGCTTTTACCCAGCGTATATCCAGGAGCTTTTTGTTTTGCGAGCCTGCGTGGGGGGCAAGACGGCCCTTGCGAGGAATGTCTTGTGGAGCGAATTAAACGTGGTGACACAGACAATTTAGAGATTGTAAGCGAGGACAAAAATGTTCATCTTGCAATAAACGCTCTGTCCATCAACTGGACAAACAACAAACAGATGGTCTTGCTCTATGGCATTGAAAGAAAGAGCCGACCGTAACCTCTTGCCGCCCCAAAGCGCCGAGAGCTATACACCATTAAACGCAATAACGCACCCTTTTACAGACCTATGTTCTGAAGGAGGGTGCGTTATTTTATTTGTTTTGGTGGCACATTAAGAAATCTTAATAATCAGCAAATGTGCAATTAACCTTGCAATGGTATTCTTTATACTTAAAGTCACCAACACACTTTTGTAATACTTTTGAACATTTTTAAAGGACTAAAGGTACACTATGAACATTTTAATATTGACGGGACACTTTGGAATGGGGCATATCTGCGCCTCCAACGCCATAGCCCAAGAAATTCTTGCGGACGTGCCCGACGCCGACATCCACATTGTGGATATGATTGAATATATGTTTCCTCACTTCAAAGATTTAATCTACAACCAATTTAATTTTATGGTAAAAAGCTGCTCTCACCTATACAATTTCTGCAACAAGCTCGCCGGCAGATATAACGATGTGCCCTTAAAGCATGAGCTTGTACGAAAGGTTGAGCGAATGTTGAGAGAGTACCGCCCCGACATAGTTATTTCCACCCTTCCCGCCTGCTCCCAGTACATCTCCGCCTATAAGGAGATAACCGGAATGGCAATACCTCTTTACACCTACATCACCGACATTTCCGCCCACGGAGAATGGATTTCCAAGGGCACTGATATGTATTTTGTGGGGGCGCAGAGCACCAAAAACACCCTCATTGCAAATGGAATACCCGAAAGGTGCATAACTGTTTCAGGTATTCCCGTAGCCCCTAATTTTAAACCGGGCAGATGCGCTTTGCCCCATGGTAAAAAAACAGAAATATTAATTATGGGCGGAGGACTGGGGCTAATCCCCTATGTGGATAGGATGGTGGACGGGCTGTACAAAGACGATAAGCTGCACATAACCATGATATGCGGAAAAAATTTAAAGCTGTCCCTTAAAATGAAGAAAAGATACCCTAAAATAGAGGTTTTGGGCTATACCGACAGAGTTTCGGAATATATGAAGCGAGCGGATTTATTGATAACCAAGGCAGGGGGTATCACCACCTTTGAGGCGATAAACTGCCACACACCTCTGTATATATTCACTCCATTTTTAGTTCAAGAGATAGGAAATGCTGAATTTATCGAGCAAAATAATATCGGCAAGGTCGTGTGGTCAAGGGATACAAACGCTGTGTCCGACATACTGGCTTTAACCCAAAATACCTCCCTTTTAAACTTGATGAAACGGAATATGTGCGCCCTTCAAAGTCAGCTTTGCCCAAAGCCTGTGGTGAGCCAAATTCTCCGTGACAGCGTTGGGCGCACCGCTGCGCTGGCTATTTGAATGGATTTTACATATATGAAAGATAAAATAATAAATTTTTTAAAAAACGGCGGATTATTTTGCCTGCTGGTAGCACTCACCGCCTGTGCTCTGTTTAAAAATAATGATATCTATGAGATAGTGTCTGTCATACGAAATGTCAAGCTGCCTTTTCTTTTTGTGGGCGTAGGCGCAATGGTTTTGTTTATTTTATGCGATGCCAAAAACACCCAAAGCGCTCTTGGTATGTTTGGGGACAGAATATCCTATCTTCAATGTCTGCGCTATGCGGTGGTGGGATTTTTTTTCAGCTCCATCACACCCTCCGCTTCCGGTGGACAGCCCATGCAGATTTATTATATGCACAAGGATAACATCCCCATATCCCATTCAGGGCTAACCTTGATGACGGAGCTGGCTGCCTTTCAGCTGGTGGCGGTAAGCTATGCTTTAATTGGATTTTTTATGCGCTATCAGCTTTTGGTTAGGTCGGTAGGCCCGATTTATTTTCTCTTGGTGCTTGGAATACTGTGCAACACCTGTGTACTGATATTAATTCTTCTCGCCATCTTTTCGAAAAAGACAGCCCCTGCCATATTGGACGGCGTAACTTTAATACTGCGTATGTTCAAATACAAAAATGTTGATGCCTTTGAATTAAGCTCCTCCTGCCAGCTTTTAGAATACCGAAAGTGCGCCCAAAGCTTTAAGGACAACAAAAAGGTTGTTTTAAAAATCCTCCTCACCACCTGTTTACAGATAGGCGCACTGCACAGCGTTTCCTACTGGGTTTATCTGGCTTTTGGGCTTGACACCTACTCGTTTTTTACGGTGCTGTGTCTCCAATCTATACTGTTTATCTCCGTTTCCGCCATTCCCTTGCCCGGAACTGTGGGCATTAGCGAGAGCGGCTTTATGGTACTTTTCAGAGCCTTATTCTCTCCCAATGCCCTTGCCGGTGCTATGCTTTTAAGCCGTGGAATTAGCTTTTATCTCTTTGTTCTTATCACAGGCGCCATAATCAGCTTTGATATTGCAATAAAAAAAGTCCGGTCAGGATTTTTCGCAAGCAGTCCCTTTCGGGCGTAGCCGACGCCCTTTTTTCCGCCCATCTCAACATTTTATTAAACTATTGCCTTGAAATATTTTTGGTGATATACTAATAAATAATAAATAAAATATTATCTTATATAATTAGGAGCGTAGATAACCATGATAAATAAATTATATTTCAGCCCCACAGGCTCAACAAAAAAAGTTGTGAATATTATCGGCGATACCTTTAGCGGAGAAAAACGCAGCCTTGACTTTTCCGTTGCCAACGTGGATTATACTGTAAATTGCTTTGAAAATGAGGATATATGCGTAATAGGCGTTCCCTCCTTTGGTGGGCGTGTGCCGGCAGTTGCCTTAGAGCGCCTTATGCAGATGACTGCAAAAGCGACCCCAACAATAATCATTGCAAGCTATGGCAACCGTGACTATGATGACACATTGCTAGAGCTTAAAGACGCCCTTACTGCCAATGGTTTTTTGGTGGTTGCCGCCATTGCCGCAGTGACTCAGCACTCAATAATGCCGCAGTTTGGCGCTGACCGTCCAAGCTTAGAGGATGAGCAAATTCTCCAAGGCTTTGCCAGCAAGATAAAATCCGTTTTGGAGAGCGGCGATGCTCTGTGCCAAGTCTCCCTTTCGGGCAACACCCCTTACCGTGAGTACAACGGATTGCCCTTAAAACCAAAAGCTGACAGCTCCTGTAGTAAATGCGGTGTCTGTGCCAAGGTGTGTCCTGTGGGTGCTATTCCTCTTGACGACCCGTCCGCAACCCTTAAAGACCGCTGCATAACCTGTATGCGCTGTGTGTCCGTCTGCCCCAGCCAATCCCGCAAGCTCAATTCCCTCCTGCTTTTTGCGGCGACACAAAAGATGAAAAAAGCCTGTGCTACCCCCAAGCAAAATTCACTTTACCTAGGATAGCAGTTTCCCCTTTTTAGGATATTAGCGCCCTGTAAAACCATAGCTACCTATGAACTCCCCACAAAGGCATTTTTGCTTTTGGGATTTCACAATGTAGCTGTGGTTTTTAATCTTTTTCCCCTAGGGCAGCAATGCCCTTTACCAGTATATTTTCCATCAGCAGCGCCATGGTATTAGGGGGTGTGACAGCGCCGCTTTCCAGCCATTGCTGCAGCATACCTATGCACCCCGACACTATAAAAGCAAAGGCATAGGTGGACATATCCGTCTCCTCACTGCCAAAATACTCCTTCCATGGGCCGGTCATCTGGTTATAAACTACCCCTGTGACTCTTTGTGTAAAGGACATATCCCCATTTTTACAAAGCAATACACGGCACATGGCGGCGTTTTCCTTGAAAAATTCAAACATGGCACACATACTTTTGCTGGGTGCTGCTCCCCCAAAGCGCTCCCCCGGTTTAAAACAGTTTATAACCTTTTCAAACTCCGCCAGCATATCCCCCTCGATGGTGTACAATAAATCATATACATCTTTATAGTGAAGATAAAAAGTTCCCCTGTTTATGTCACATTCCAAGCACAGCTCTTTCACCGTGATGTTGCTTATGCTCTTTGTCTGCATAACCTTTTCCAGTGCACAGCGAAGCTGATGTTGAGTGCGGCGAATACGTCTGTCGATAGGTTTATTCATAAGCTCATCTCCTTGAATTTATTGTGAAAAATCAACACAAATAACAAATGTGTGCATTTTTAGACGAAATTTACAACTTTGTCGGTTGCGTTTATCCCTTGATATCATTATAATAAAGATACGCTAAATAATCAACACGGCGTTTAATAAAAGACTTTTGTCTTTTTAAGATATAGGAGGATTTATGGGCAGTTTTGTTCATTTTGAAGATGTATGTAAATTTTATCAGATGGGGGATATCCAAATTGCGGCGGCAGACCACATCAGTTTTGATATTGAAAAGGGCGAGTTCTGTATAATCGTGGGGCCTTCCGGTGCGGGCAAGACCACTGTTTTAAATATGCTTGGTGGTATGGACACCTGCAATGAGGGCAAAATTTTGCTGGACGGACAATGTATCAGCGACTATTCTCAAAAGCAATTGACCCAATACCGCCGCCACGATGTGGGCTTTGTATTTCAGTTTTACAATTTAGTGCAAAATTTGACAGCACTGGAAAATGTGGAGCTGGCAAGTGAAATTTGCCGTGACCCTTTGGACGCCGCAGACACTCTGCGCAACGTGGGGCTGTCTCAGCGCATGGATAACTTTCCCGCCCAGCTTTCCGGCGGCGAGCAGCAGCGTGTTTCCATCGCCCGTGCCTTGGCGAAAAACCCAAAAATCTTGCTGTGCGATGAGCCTACAGGTGCTCTTGATTACAACACAGGCAAGCAGGTTTTAAAGCTTTTACAGGACACCTGCCGCAACACGGGGAGAACCGTCATTGTGATAACCCACAATCTGGCACTCACCGCCATGGCAGACCGAGTGATACACATACGCAGCGGCAGTGTTTCCTCTGTAGAGGTAAACGCAAATCCTATGCCGGTAGAAGGGATTGAATGGTAGATGCACAAGACCTATATAAAAAATATACTGCGCACCATTCGGCAGACAATCAGCCGTTTTGGTGCAATCTTCGCCATTGTGGCGCTAGGTGTTGGCTTTCTTGCAGGGCTTATGGCGACCACTCCCGATATGCGATATTCAGGGGATATTTATTTTGACAATTCCAAGCTGTTTGATGTCCGTGTGGTGGGCACCATGGGGCTTACCGATGATGATTTAGCGGCTATAAAAAGCATTGACGGTGTTGGGGATATTATGCCTGCTTACTCCGCCGATATGCTTATCACTGCCCCCGACGGCGGCACTATCGCCACCAGAATTCACAGCTTGCCCACAGGCGAGCTGGAAAAGTCCTCACCCCAAGGGTATCTTAACCGCCTTGAAGTCAAGGAGGGGCGGCTGCCTGTGCGTGAAAATGAATGTGTTATCGAGGCAAACAGCATCTATAGCAGCTATGGCTTTGGGGTAAATGATACCCTTACCATCTCCCCTGACAACAAGGATGTTGAGGACACCTTTAAAAATACCGAATATAAAATTGTGGGTATCGTCACCAGCAGCTACTATTTTTCCTTGGAAAAGGAAGATATCAATGTTGGCAATGGCATTTTAGGGCTTGTCATGTATGTGGCACAGGAGAATTTCAACCTAGACGTATACACAGACTTTTTTATGACCGCTGACGGTGTGGAAGCGCTAAACAGTATCACCGATGAATATGATGACGAGGTGGATAAGACGGTCACTGCCATTGAAGATATCAGCGATGCACGCAGTGAGATACGATATAAAGAGGTTAAGGAAGATGGCAATGAAAAGCTTGCCGATGCCAACAAGGAATATGAGGACGGCAGGAAAGAGGCGGACGAAAAGCTTGCCGACGCTCAAAAAAAGATAGATGATGGTGAAAAAGAATACGCTGACGGACAAAAAAAGCTTGCGGATGCCCGCAAGGAGCTTGCTGACGGCGAGGCGGATTTAATTAAGGGCGAGGTGGAGATTAGAGATCAAGAAATCTCTGCAAACGCACAAATTAATGATGCTTACACCCAGCTTAATGCCGCACAAAGCCAGATAGACAGCGGCATGGCTGCGATTAATTCAAATGTATCTGCCGCCAAGGGCAAGCTGACAGCGCTGGGACAGTCTTTGGGTGTGGACTTTGAAAAAAGCTCGGGCTTTGCCGCTCTTTTAACTGCAAGCCAAAAATATCCCAGCTTGTCCGATGAACTCACCGCACTAAACACCTATGCCGCACGGCTAGCCGAAATACAGGCTCTACTTGCTTCCGGCACTCTGACTCAGGCGGAAATACAAGCGTTACAGCAGGAGGCAGGGGAAATTATGCCCAAGCTTGCCGCCATTCAAAAGGGTGCTGCATACACCGCTTACTCTGCCGCCATCGGTCAGCTTATGGGAGAATTATCCATTCCAAACCCTGCCGACCCAACTTTAAGCGCTTTGACAGAGATAGCCATAACGCTTTCCACCTTGGATAGCGCAAAGGCGCAGTTAGCCACAGCACAGGCAACCTTGACAGCCAAGCTCCAAGATGTTAGCGTTATGCAGGAGCAGGCAAAGGAACAAATCGCAATGGGCTACGCCCAGCTTCAATATGGCAGAAATGACCTAGAGGAGGGGCGTGCCGAATATAAAAAGGGAGAACGAGAGCTTTTAGACGCCAAGAAAAAGCTAGAGGACGGCAAGGAGGAATACGCCACCGAAAAAGCAAAGGCAGAAAAAAAGCTTGCCGATGCGAGGATAGAGATAGACGATGCACAGGCAAAGATAGATGATTTAGAAAGCCCTGAGTGGTATGTTCTAACCCGAAACGAAAACATGAGCGCCGCCTCCTTTAAATCCAACACCCAAAAGGTGGAGGCAATAGCCAAGATATTCCCTGTATTTTTCTTCTTGGTTGCGGCTTTGGTTGCGCTCACCACCATGACAAGAATGGTGGAGGAGGAGCGATTACAGATTGGCACTCTTAAAGCCTTGGGGTACAGCAAGGGCACAATAATGGCAAAATATCTGTTTTACGCCCTTGTAGCCAGTGTTTTAGGCAGCATAACCGGACTCACCATTGGGTTTAAGCTGTTCCCCACGGTTATTTGGAACGCCTATACCATGATGTACACCCTGCCAAAATTATACTGCCCTTGGAATTTAAAATACGCTTTGATATCTAGCGGCGCAGCGATTATCTGCACACTTCTTGCCACCCTCAACGCCTGTTGGTCAACTCTCAAGGAAAAACCGGCGGCACTTATGCTGCCAAAAGCACCTAAAGCGGGCAAACGTATACTGCTTGAGAGAATTACCTTTATCTGGAAACGGATGAAATTCACCTACAAGGTGACGGCAAGAAACCTATTCCGCTACAAAAAACGTCTTTTGATGACGGTTGTAGGCATTGCAGGATGTACCGCCCTTTTGGTCACAGGCTTTGGACTGCACGACTCGATAAGCGACATTGTGAACAAGCAATTTGGGGAAATTTTCACCTATGACGCCAGTATCTCCCTTAAAAACGTGGAGGTGCTACAGGATGAAAAGCTTCAAGAGGTACTTAATGACAAATCCCTTGTGGAGGATTATCTTGCCGTTCACCAAGAAAAATGCACCAACGATTTTAATGGCAAGTCTTTCAGCACCT